>CAXTKQ010000001.1:0-4566 GCA_964244955.1 uncultured Sphingobacteriaceae bacterium
AATATAAAACTTCTTCGGTTTCCTTTTTAAATTCATCCGAATGGGTAGAATACGGCGGCGGCGGACGAAGCGCAACAACCGTCAAAGTATCAAACAAAAACGGACTAACTTTGCAAAACAACGGCAGCATCGGCGGGCGGTTCGGTGTTTCCAAACTCAGCCAGCATTTTTCGCCTTTGGCTTCGGTTTGCATCGCCAATTGGTCCCACAAAGCTGGTGTGCCGATGGCTTTTCCGGCTTTATCAGTCCGGGCACGCGCCGTAAATAAAGCAGCAACCTGTTTGCCTAATGCTTCGCCTGCATCCAGTTCGCTTCGTGTATTTGCACCGGCCATCATCCGGTACAGCTTTTGTTCGGCCGCTTTTTGCTCGATAAAAGCAATCTCCGTAGGAAACAACAATTTGAGGGTTTCCACAGCGGCACCAGAAACTACGGCATCTTCGCTTGGGTAAGAAGGCAGGTCAGTTTTCGGAACCAAAGCCTGAACGGCAGCATCATTTTTATAAGGCGCGGCACGGTTGTATTTGGTTTTGAAATGCCAGGCCACCACCAAAGCATCATACTGCGCCGCGCTAACATAAGCATAAGAGCGGGCAGCGTAAGGCGGATTGGAAAACGGAAACTGCGGGTAAGCAAAAGGGTTTGCCGAATTCGGCGCCGGATAAGAACCGTCATCGTTTTGGTAAGGCGCCAGATTATGGCGGGCAACCAGTTCGCGCAAAATCTCGTTCCAACGTAAAACTGCACCGGCACTCCAGTATTTAATGCTGGCTTTTTGTTCTGAAGTTAGGTTGGCCTGGTAAGCTTTAATTTCGTTTAAATCGCCAATATAGGCAGGAGAGGTAAGGGCATCAGGGGCGGCAACCACAAAAGCATCCGGATTGGTTACCAAAACTGGTTTCCAGTTGCCCGCGTTTAAATCGTTGTTTATAGGTGTTAAGGATGGATAAAGATCAGTACGTTCTATAATACTTTTTTTGCACGATAAAAGAAGCATCGCCGAAAACAAAAAAACAATAGCAGGATATAATAAACCTCTTTTCATTTTAATTTTTTGTTGTGTTGTTGATTTTGTTCTTTTTAAAGTTTAGAAGATAATACGCGCCGCCATGGATCACGGTGCTTTGCCCAACATTTCGTCCGGCAACCACATAATCGCTTCCGGCCGTCAGTTCTAATCCTTTGATTGAGGTAAAGCTGTATTTAAAGTTTACGCCAAGCATCGTCATGTTCATTTTGTTGCTGGGGAAAGGCATATCGTTTTTGCGGATGTCAAAACCGCCCAAAGTCGTAGTGTTGTCCAAAACAGCTTCTGCAATCCATTTGCTGCTTCGGTAGCCGCCCCGAACATTAAAATTAGTCCCATCAGGAATGCCGACTTGGTTGGTATAATGCATTTCTGTGGTGTAATAAGCAGTACGGTCAATGGTGATATTATCACGGCGCATATATTCACCAGAACCGGAGAAAAATAAATGGCCACTCTGGTAATCGGCCAAAGCCCTGAACATCAAGCTTCTGCTATGCAAACCGATGGCAACAGGCAAAAAATCAGCTTGATAATTACCGATCGGGATGGAGCCCATCGCAATAGCAAACAAACGAAAAGTGCCATAACCGGTACGCATTGAAACCGGGACCCATTTTAAAGAAACCGTAGCGTCCTGGATTCCCTGCTGGCTGTGCAGCGTTCCGGCTGTAGTATTATTCGTAACATAAGGCAATGAAAAAAGCAGGTTCAAGCGGTTACTGATGCCATAATTGCCCATCAGCGTTACCATGTTCGAGTTTAGCGTGCCGATATTGCCGTTGGTTCGTTTGAAAGTGCCTTCCCAATAGCTGTCCCAGCGGCTGTTGCTGTACATCGCGCCCCCGCAAAAATAATTTTTTGGGATCATGATCGCATCGGCATCAGTTTGCGCGAAAGCGAATCCTCCACACAAAACACAAAGCAATACAGCTAAAAAAGATTTTCTAAGAAGTAAAGTTGTATCCATACTTAAATTTGGTTTTGTTGATGGCTATTGGTTTATATAAAAGCGTAACAAATTTGATAACAAAACAAGCATCATCAGGATTATTATCATGCGAATTATAATTGCGCATTCAGCTTTAAATACTAAAAAAGTTTATTTTATTGGTTAGAAGTAAAAGTAAAAGTTTAATTACATTTTGCAAAAAAATTTAAAATATAAAAAACAAAACCTGTATAAATGTGTGCAGGGCAAGCCAAGCCAAGCCAAAATTAAATACTGGCCAATTTTTAGGTGGTAAAAGAAGCATTGAAACTTGATCAGGCAATATTTAAACGCGGCCTTTAATTATCAACTAATATTATTGCTAGCCTTGGTTTTCGGTCTGATGTTAACCTGCGCGACCGGAAAGTTGCTCATAAACAAGTGCTTATCGCGCTTGCGGCCACGATACTGTTTTTATGCCGATAAAAACAGTATCCTTCATTAACAGGCAGTTAAAAAAGATAAATAGGCAATGTTGAAAACTTTTAGTGGGAAATTGTGGTAAAAGGTGGTAATATTTTTACTTTTACTCATTAAATATTACCCAACCTGAATCCATGTCCTATTTTTTAGGGGAATTTGAGTGTAAGCTTGATGCCAAAGGCCGGATGATGATCCCGGTCAACCTCAAGAAACAGCTTCCGGAAGCTGAGCGGGAAGGGTTGTTTATAAACCGTGGCTTTGAAAAACATTTGGTGATTTACCCGCGAAAAGATTGGTTGCTGCTATTGGACGAGCTGAGCAAACTAAACCAGTACGAAAAAAAGAACCGGGACTTTATCAAGTATTTTACCCGCGGCGCAACTGAAATAGTGCCGGATGCGGCAGGAAGGGTGCTGGTTCCGAAATCTTTATTGGATTATGCCGGGATCGGGACGGATGTGGTTTTGGCCGGAAACTTAAATAAAATAGATGTTTGGGCAAAAGAGGCTTATGACGAACAATTGGATAACGAACCAGAAAACTTTGCCAAACTGGCCGAAGAAGTAATGGGCAACAAGGCAAACAGGATCAATGAATAGCTACCACACACCCGTAATGCTGCAGGAATGTACCGATGCGCTGGCCATCAAGCCGGACGGCACTTACGTGGATGTAACTTTTGGTGGTGGCGGCCATTCAAAGCAGATATTAAATAATTTAGGTGATGGTGGCCGGTTACTGGCTTTTGACCAGGATGAAGATGCCAAGCGGAACTTGCCTGATGACGGACGTTTTACTTTTGTGGAGCAGAACTTCAGGTATTTAAAAAACTACTGCCGCTTGTACGAAGCCATTCCGGTTGATGGGATTTTGGCTGATTTGGGTGTTTCTTCATACCAGTTTGATCAGGCCGAACGCGGTTTTTCGGTCCGTTTTGATGCCGATCTAGATATGCGCATGAACAAAAGCAGCGACCTCACGGCAAAAACCATCATCAATACTTATAGCGAGGAAAATTTGCACCGCATTTTTGGCATGTACGGCGAATTGCAGAACGCAAAAACACTGGCAAAAACAGTAGTAACGGCCAGGTTAAACCAGCCGATCGGAACTATTGCCGAACTCAAAAATGTGATCCAGAACTGCATCCCGAAAGGAAAAGAAAATAAATATTTGGCGCAGGTTTTTCAGGCTTTGCGCATCGAGGTAAACCAGGAACTGGAAGCTTTGCAAGAATTTCTGCTGCAATCGGCAGAAGTGCTGGTTTCAGGCGGAAGATTAGTCGTGATGTCTTATCACTCGTTGGAAGACCGTTTGGTAAAAAACTTCATTGCAAAAGGGAAATTTCGGGGCGAAGTAGAAAAAGATTTTTTTGGGAACGACCAAAAGCCGTTTGATGCGGTAAGCCGTGGAGCAATTACCGCATCCGAAGAAGAAATAAAAAATAATAACCGTGCACGCAGTGCGAAATTAAGGATAGCTGTAAAAAAATGAGCAACCGTTTAAGGGCAGAAATTCTGGAAGAACTGGAACCGGAAAAGGAATTGATTGTGGAAGAAAAACCGCCTGCCGGTAAAATCCCCGACAATTTTTTCACTTTGTTTTTAAAAAAAGGCGTGGTTTCTACCGAAGCTGCCACCCGGATGCTGCCGTTTATGTTTTTTGTGGCTTTTTTGGCAATGGTCTATATCGCAAACAGGCACATGGCCGAAAACAATATCCGCGACATTGACAAACTTTCTAAACAAGTAAAAGAACTGAGCTGGGATTATAAAACCACCAAAGCCGAGCTGGCCTATAAAAGCACTTTATCGGAAGTGGCAAAAAAAACAGACACTTTAGGATTAAAAACTTCTGTGGAGCCTCCGCAGAAACTGACCGTAACAGAAGAAGATGAGCATTAGGACTAACATACTGCTTCGCGTTTATCTGGCTTTCGGGCTGATTGTGCTGTTTGCCGTGGCAGTAATGGTACAGTTATGCCGCGTGCAGTTTGTTCAAGGCAAAAAATGGGCGGCCATGCAGGACAGCCTTTCTATCCGCTACGTAAATGTGGAAGCTGCCCGCGGAAATATCTTTGCGCAAGATGGCAGTATGCTGGCCACTTCAGTTCCGGAGTACGAAC
>CAXTKQ010000001.1:4576-26983 GCA_964244955.1 uncultured Sphingobacteriaceae bacterium
CTGCACATGGATATGGTGGACGGTGCCATTGCTGATGACAAGGTTTTTTACGAAAAAGTTGATTCTTTGGCAATGAAACTGTCGGCTTTTTTTGGTGATAAATCTGCCCGCGATTATTCACGTTACCTGCGCGACGGCCGCCGTGATAGTTCCCGTTACCTGCTCATCAAGCGTAAAGTATCTTTCCAGGATTTAAAGCAAATCAAAAAGTTCCCCATATTCAACATGGGCAAATACGGCGGCGGGTTGATTGTGCTGCAAAAAAATAAAAGGATTTTGCCTTACCGTTCTTTAGCTGCCCGGACGATTGGGTATAAAAATGAGAACGTAAAAAATGCAGTCGGACTGGAAGGTGCTTATGCTTCTTTTATCAACGGAGAATCCGGAAAGCGTTTGATGCAACGCATTGCCGGCGGCGTTTGGAAACCGGTGAACGAGGATTTTGAAATCGCACCAAAAGAAGGTGCCGATGTCATGTCAACCTTGGACGTCAATTACCAGGATGTGGCGCAAAGTGCTTTGTTAAAACAGTTGATTAAAAGCGATGCCGACCACGGTGCCGTTATTTTGATGGAAGTGCAAACCGGCGAAGTGCGTGCCGTTGCCAATTTTACTAAAGTTGCGACGGGAGAATATCAGGAGAAATTTAATTATGCCATTGCCGGCAACCAGGATCCGGGTTCTACCTTTAAACTGGCTTCGTACATGGCTTTGCTGGAAGACCATAAAGTGGACACCAACACTATGGTAAACACCGGTTTTTATAAAATTCCGGGCCACATGATCAAGGATTCACATGGCAGTATCGGTGTGGTTACGGTAAAAAAAGCATTCGAACAGTCATCCAATGCTGCCGTAGCTTTTTTGGTGAACAATGCTTATCACGAAAACCAATCGCAATTTACCGACCATTTGTACGATTGGCATTTGAATGAATTATTGAAATTACAAATCCCGGGCGAAGCGCAGCCAGTCATCAAAAACCCCGAAAACAAAAGCTGGAACAAAAACATGACCTTGCCGCAAATGGCTTACGGTTACGAAATGCAGTTGACGCCTTTAAAAATGCTTTCCTTTTATAATGCGGTTGCCAACAATGGTAAATACATCGCCCCGATTTTTGTAAAAGAGATCAGGAGGCTGGGCAACCCGATTGAGCAGTTTCAAGCCAGGGTCATCAAGGATAAAATCTGTTCGGATGTTACGTTGGGCAAGATCAAAAAAATGCTGGAAGGCGTGGTTACAGAAGGCAGCGGAAAGCATTTCGTTTACAATTCATTGTATAATATTGCCGGCAAAACAGGTACGGCCCAGGTTGCCGATGCGAACAAAGGTTATAGGGGCAAACGGCAATACCAGGCTTCTTTTGTAGGTTATTTTCCTGCGGAGAAACCTAAGTATTCCATGATTGTGGTGATTAACGATCCGAAAGGAGATTACTATGGTGCATCAGTTTCGGGCCCGGTTTTTCGGGAAATTGCAGACCGTGTTTACTCCAGCGATATGGATTTAAACCAAGCTTCACCTATCCGCATAGCAAACAATACACAAGCGCCGCAAGCAAAAACCGGTCAGCAAAAAGCCTTACAGGAAGTTTATTTGAAGCTTAAACTGAAATCGCAATCGGCCAAAAACCAAAATGCGATTGATACCAACGAAGGGATTGCAGC
Organism: uncultured Sphingobacteriaceae bacterium; assembly: GCA_964244955.1. Lineage (GTDB taxonomy): Bacteria > Bacteroidota > Bacteroidia > Sphingobacteriales > Sphingobacteriaceae > Mucilaginibacter_A. The sequence goes on from CAXTKQ010000001.1 coordinate 6,247, forward strand.
AAACGACCAAGCCAAAAAAGGCGTGCCATCAACCGTTGGGATGGGTTTGCGCGATGCTTTGTTTATCATGGGAAATTCGGGATACAAAGTAGCGGTTATCGGAAGCGGAACGGTTGTAAGGCAATCCGTCGGGCCGGGCAGCATCATACCAAAAGGATCTAAAATAGTATTGGAACTTGAATGAAGTTATTGAAAGAAATATGTGCAGGAATTACTGATTTAACTGGCTTAAACAAGCCCGATCAGGAAATTACTGTGCTTGTTTTTGATTCCAGGAAAGTAATTCCCGGTTGTTTGTTTTTTGCCGTTCGCGGTACTTTGGTTGATGGGCACCGCTTTATCGAACAAGCGATTGCTTCCGGTGCGGTTGCGGTTGTTTGTGAAGAAATCCCACAAAACCAAAACCCTGATACTGTTTTTATCCAGGTAAAAGAAGCATCCGAAGCTTTAGGTTTTGCGGCGGCCAACTTTTACGATCAGCCTTCCCAAAAATTAAAATTAGTTGGCGTAACGGGAACGAATGGCAAAACGACCATTGCAACTTTACTTTTCCAGCTTTTCAGGGAATTGGGCTATAAATGCGGGATGCTTTCTACCGTTGAAAACCGGATTAACGATGCCATTATTCCTGCCACGCACACCACGCCTGATCCGGTTGCTTTGAATAAATTATTGCTCGAAATGGTGCAGCACGGTTGCGATTATGCTTTTATGGAAGTGAGTTCGCATTCGGTTGTGCAACATCGCGTTATGGGATTGCATTTTGCCGGTGGGATTTTTTCAAACCTCACCCACGACCACCTCGATTTCCACAAAACTTTTGATAACTACTTAAAAGCCAAAAAGGGCTTTTTTGATGCTTTGCCCAATACTGCTTTTGCCCTGATAAATTTAGATGACCGCAACGGCAAGGTGATGCTGCAAAATACCAAAGCCCATAAAAAAACTTATGCTTTAAAAAGCATGGCCGATTTTAAAGCCAAGATTTTGGAAAACCAGTTTGGCGGCCTGCTTTTAAATATTGATGGACAAGAGGTTTGGTTTAAAATGGTGGGCAGTTTTAACGCGTACAATTTGCTGGCAGTTTACGGCACGGCAATGTTGCTGGATCAGGATAAAGAAAAAGTTTTAACCGCATTGAGCCGGTTAGCAGGCGCGGAAGGCCGTTTTGATTATTTCATTTCAGCTAACAAAGTTATCGGGATTGTGGATTATGCACACACGCCGGATGCGGTGCAAAATGTATTAAGCACGATCAAAGACATCCGCAAAGGTAACGAACAGGTAATTACCGTAATTGGTTGCGGCGGCGACCGGGACAAAACCAAACGCCCGGTAATGGCTACGGTGGCTTGCGATTGGAGCGATAAAGTGATTTTGACTTCGGATAATCCGCGTTCCGAAGACCCGGACCAGATTATTCGTGATATGCAAAGTGGCATCACGCCAGACCAGCAACGCAAAGCATTTGCCATTACCGACAGAAAAGAGGCGATAAAAGCAGCATGTCATTTAGCACAGCCCGACGATATTATTTTACTGGCCGGCAAAGGCCACGAAAAATACCAGGAGATAAAAGGTGTAAAATACCCTTTTGACGATAAACAGATTTTGGCAGAACAATTTAAACTGATGAGCTGATGCTGTATTATCTATTCACCTACTTGTACAAAAACCACAATATTCCGGGCGTCGGCGTGTTCCAGTACATCTCGTTCCGTACGGCTATGTCGGTCATTATTTCGCTGATGATTACAACGGTTTTTGGCGGACGCATCATCAAATACCTTCGCAAAAAACAAGTGGGCGAAACGGTAAGAAATTTAGGTTTGGAAGGCCAGATGCAAAAACAAGGCACGCCAACCATGGGCGGCATCATGATTTTGATGGGCATCCTGATCCCAACTTTGCTGCTGGCCAAGCTGGACAATGTTTATATTATTTTGATGATCATCACTACGATTTGGATGGGAACGGTTGGCTTTCTGGATGATTACATCAAGGTTTTTAAAAAGAATAAAGAAGGTTTGGCTGGGCGTTTTAAGATTGTTGGCCAGGTTGGTTTATCCATCATTATTGGCTGGACAATGTATTTTAGTCCGGAAATTGTGATCCGGCAAACGGTAACATTGCCAGTAAAATACGATGTTCCGGTAGAAGTGCATCAGCAAGGCAACAAATACGTTTATACACAGGACATCAAATCTACCAAAACCAATGTGCCTTTTTACAAGCACAACGAGTTTGATTATGCCAAAGTGATCAAGTTTATCGGTCCGGGTTACGAGCATTACGGCTTAATCGTGTTTATGCTTTTCACCATTTTTATCATCACGGCAGTTTCTAACGGTGCCAATATTACCGATGGGATTGATGGTTTGGCAACCGGAACTTCGGCCATTATCGGCATCACTTTGGCCGTTTTGGCTTATGTTTCGGGCAACACGGTTATTGCCGAATATCTGAACATCGTTTACATTCCAAATTCGGGCGAGTTGGTAATTTTCGCCGGTGCTTTTGTAGGAGCCTGCGTTGGCTTTTTGTGGTACAATTCGTATCCGGCCCAAATATTTATGGGCGATACCGGCAGTCTGGCCATCGGCGGCATCATCGCTGCTTTCGCCATCATGATCCGCAAAGAACTGCTGATACCTCTTTTATGCGGCATTTTTTTAATCGAGTTGGTTTCGGTGATTTTACAGGTAAGCTGGTTCAAATTCACCAAAAAAAAATATGGCGAGGGCCGAAGGATTTTCCTGATGTCGCCGCTGCACCATCATTTTCAGAAAAAAGGTTATCACGAATCCAAGATCGTTACGCGGTTTTGGATCGTCGGCATTTTTCTGGCCATCGTAACCATTGTTACACTAAAATTAAGGTAGTAAAAGAAGCATCAGCTTAAAAAATAGAAAACGAATTGGAAACCGAAGGAAATCAAACAACAACAACAGCTACCGGAAACGGCAAGTTCCTGTGCATTTTGGGCGCCGGTGAAAGTGGGGTTGGCGCAGCTTTTTTGGCCAGGAAGCAGGGCTTTAAAGTTTTTGTTTCTGATTTTGGGAAGATGGACGAAAAATACAAACTGCAACTGCAAGACTGGAATATTGATTTTGAAGAAGGCAAACATTCCGAAGAAATTATTTTGCAGGCTGATGAAGTTGTGAAAAGTCCCGGCATTCCCGAAAAAGCGCCGATCATTAAAAAACTGAGAGAAAAAGGCATTCCGGTGATTTCGGAAATTGAGTTTGCGGGAAGATATACCAAAGCCAAAATGATCTGCATCACCGGCTCAAACGGAAAAACGACGACGACAAGTTTGACTTACCACCTGCTAAAAAAAGCAGGTTTAAATGTGGGTTTGGCCGGCAACATCGGTAAAAGTTTTGCTTATCAGGTTGCTGCTGAAAAGTACGACCATTTTGTGCTGGAGATCAGCAGTTTTATGCTCGACGATATGTACCAGTTTAAAGCTGATATTGCTGTGTTGCTGAATATTACGCCCGATCATTTAGACCGGTACGAGTATAAAATGGAGAATTATGCCGATTCTAAATTTCGGATTATCCAGAACCAAACCGGTGCGGATTATCTGATTTATTGTGCCGATGACGAGGAAACGATGAAAGGTATCAACAAAAGGAAAATTTTGGCGAAACAACTGCCTTTTTCAATCAAAAAAAAAGTAGGGCAAGGCGCATACCTTAGCGAAGATGAGATTTATATTTTAACGGATAAAGGAGATTTGAACATGAATATCAGGGAGTTGGCATTGCAGGGAAAGCACAATATTTATAACAGTATGGCATCGGGGATTACGGCCAAGGTTTTAGAATTAAGAAACGAAACCATCCGTGAAAGTATGGGCGATTTTAAAAACATTGAGCACCGGCTGGAGTTTGCAGGCATGATTGCAGGCATCAAATTTATCAATGATTCTAAAGCCACCAATGTTAATTCGGTTTGGTTTGCCTTAGAGAGTATGAATACGGACGTAGTACTAATTTTGGGCGGCGTGGACAAAGGCAACGATTACACCATGCTGAAGGAGCTGATGAAGCAAAAAGTGAAAGCCATTGTGTGTTTGGGCAAAGACAACAAGCGCATCCATGAAGCTTTTGAAGAAGATGTGGACATGATTGTCAATGCTTTTTCGGCGCAGGAAGCGGTGCAAATGGCTTATCACCTGGCAAAAAAAGGCGACACGGTTTTATTGTCTCCGGCTTGCGCCAGTTTTGACCTGTTTAAAAATTATGAAGACCGCGGCCAGCAATTTAAAGCAGCGGTGAAGGAACTTTAGCTGTCAGCTTTCAGCGATCAGCTTTCAGGCAAAAGCAGGGTGGTAATCAGCCATGCAAAAGCTGATTGCTGAAAGCTGACAGCCAAAAGCAAATAAAAAAAGTATGAACCAAAGCATTAACAAAATTCTCAGTCAAACCAAAGGCGACCGCTGGATCTGGCTGATCGTGATCTTATTGTCGGTAATTTCGGCACTGGCCGTTTATAGTTCAACCGGAACGTTGGCTTACAAACGCGGCGTTGGTGCAGAATCTATTTTGGTAAAGCACCTGGCCATGATTTTTGGCGGCATTGCGCTGATGTATATTTCGCACAAACTGGATTACCGTTACTACTCCGGCATATCAAAAATCCTGATGATCGTAACCATTCCGCTGTTGCTTTATACGTTGCTTTTTGGTAACCATGTGAATGATGCCAGTCGTTGGATCGCCATTCCCGGAACCGGTTTAACGTTTCAAACTTCAGATTTGGCAAAGCTTTCCTTAATTACTTTTTTAGCCAGAAGTTTATCGCGCAAGCAGGAAAACATTAAAGATGTAAAAGAATCTTTTATGCCAATTATGGGTTCGGTTTGCGTAGTTTTTATCCTGATTGCTTTGGCTAATTTATCAACCGCTTTAATGCTTTTTGGCGTGAGTGTTTTACTGTTGATTATCGGCCGTATCAGCATCAAACAAATTGCGGTAGTTTGTTTGGCTGGCGCAGTTTTGCTGGCAGGCGTTATTTTTTTAGGACCGAGACGGAAAACTTATGCTTCGCGAATCCAAACGTTTATGCACCCAAGTAAAGTTGACCGTGATAAATCTTTCCAGTCTGATCATGCGAAAATTGCCATTGCAACCGGCGGCGTTTTTGGAAAAGGACCTGGCAACAGTACCGAACGCAATTATCTGCCTCACCCATATTCTGATTTTATTTATGCCACGATTATTGAAGAATATGGATTGATTGGAGGCTTTTCATTAGTCGTAATTTATCTCTTTCTCTTATATCGCTGCATTAAAATTGTAACCAAAGCACCAAAAGCGTTCGGGGCTTTGCTGGCGGCAGGTTTAAGTTTCAGTTTAACCATTCAGGCTTTTGCCAACATGGCGGTTGCCGTTGGTTTAGGTCCGGTTACGGGTGTGCCTTTGCCTTTGGTAAGTATGGGCGGAACCTCAATATTATTTACCAGCGTGGCTTTCGGTATTATTTTATCGGTGAGCCGGCATATTGACGAGTACGAAGACAACCGTAAAGTGGTGGTTGGCGAGATCAGGGAAAAAGAAGTGGCAGCGTAAATAAAGCTGTCAGCAATCAGCTTTGTAAGACGCTGAAAGCTGACGGCCGATAGCTGAAAGCAAAAAAACATAGGTAAAAGAAGCATGGCAAAAAGGATTATCATTAGCGGCGGCGGCACCGGAGGACATATCTTCCCGGCTATTGCTATTGCTGATGCGCTGAAAAAGCTGCATCCGGAAACGGAGATTCTTTTTGTTGGTGCCAACGGCCGGATGGAAATGGATAAAGTTCCGGCTGCCGGTTACCAGATTGTTGGTTTGGATATTGCCGGTTTTCAGCGCGGTTCCATCCTTAAAAATCTGTCGTTGCCGTTTAAAGTTTTTGCAAGTGTGAGCAAAGCAAAATCCATCATTAAAAATTTTAAACCGGATGCCGTAGTTGGTGTTGGCGGTTATGCTTCCGGGCCGTTGTTGTATGCTGCTTCCACCAAAAACTTGCCGATTTTAATTCAAGAACAAAACTCTTACGCAGGCATCACCAATAAATGGCTGGCAAAAAAAGCAAAGCGCATTTGTGTGGCTTTTGATGGAATGGAACAGTTTTTTCCGGCGGATAGGATTATCAAAACTGGAAACCCTATCCGCCGCGCATCGGTGGAAATTAAAGGCAAAAGGGAAGAAGCTTTCGAGTCTTTCAACTTGTCGCCAAACAAAAAAACAATTTTGGTTACCGGCGGAAGTTTGGGTGCCGGAACTTTAAATAAATGTATGCTGGCCGGTTTGCAGCAATTGATTGATGCGGATGTACAGTTGATTTGGCAAACGGGAAAGTATTATTATAAAAATGTAAAAGAACAGCTTGGCGAAAATAAGCATCCGAATATTTGTGTTTTGGAATTTCTAAACCGGATGGATTTGGCTTATGCTGCTGCGGATGTCATCATCTCGCGCGCAGGTGCCGGAACAATTGCGGAATTATGCATGATAAAAAAAGCAGTGGTTTTAGTGCCTTCACCAAACGTGGCCGAAGACCATCAAACTAAAAACGCGCTGGCTTTGGTCAACCAAAATGCAGCGGTTTTAGTGAAAGATGCAGACGCTGAAAAAACACTGGTAAAAACAGTATTGGATTTATTGAAGGATGAAAATCAGCAACAAAAACTAAGTACACAAATTGGCAAACTGGCCATGCCGGATGCTGATTTAAACATCGCAAAAGAAGTATTAAAAATTACAGAAACTCAAACAAATGCTGTTTTTACGGCATAAAAAACAATGGAACTAAACAGCATACAACGCGTTTTTTTGATTGGCATCGGCGGGATCGGCATGAGCGGTTTGGCGCGTTACTTTCAGCATCGCGGCTGTTTGGTTGCTGGTTACGACAAAACGCAAACTGCTTTAACCACGGCTTTGGAACAGGAAAATATCGAAATCGCGTATCACGACGAGATTGATTATATTCCGTTTGATTTTAACGAACCGGAGGATGGGACTTTAATTATCTATACGCCGGCTATTCCTGCAAATTCTTTAATTCTAAGTTTCTTTCAGGATAAAAAATTCACGCTAAAAAAACGCTCAGAAGTTTTGGGCATCATCAGCAAAGGCCTGTTTACGATTGCGGTTGCCGGAACGCATGGCAAAACCACAACTTCCAGCCTAATTGCGCATGTTTTGCGTGCTTCAGGAAATGATTGTTCTGCATTTTTGGGCGGCATTGCAACCAATTATCAAACCAATGTTTTGTTCGGTGGCAATGAAATGTTGGTTGTTGAGGCCGATGAATACGACCGTTCTTTCTTAACGCTTCATCCTGATATTGCCGTGGTTACTTCCATGGATGCCGACCACCTCGATATTTATGGTGATAAAAACAGCATGGCCGAAGCTTTTCAGCAATTTGCATCACAGCTAAAAGCAGATGGAAAACTGGTTTGTAAAAAAGGTTTGCCTCTGCAAAAAGGCTTAACTTATGCAACAGAAGGCGAAGCAGATGCTTTTGCCGAAAACATCAACATCAAAAACGGCAGCTATTATTTTGATTTCCGCAATCAGCAAACTCAAATCAAAGATATTCAATTAGGAATTGCCGGAATCCATAATGTTGAAAATGCAGTTGCAGCGATACAAGTTGCTTTGTTTTTGGAGATTGGCCCGCAAGAAATCAAAGCCGCTTTAAAATCTTTTCTCGGCATTAAACGACGGTTTGAATACATCATCAACACAGATAAAACCATTTTTATTGATGATTATGCACACCATCCGGAAGAACTGCGTGCAGCAATTACTTCTTTAAAAGAATTGTATCCGGATAAAGAATTAACGGTGATTTTTCAGCCGCATTTGTTTACCCGGACACGCGATTTTGCAGATGGATTTGCCGAAGTTTTGGCTCAAACCGATCATTTGCTTTTGCTGGATATTTATCCGGCAAGGGAGCTGCCGATTGCAGGCGTTAACGCAGAAATGATTTTGGCGCGGATGAAACCTTCATCACACACCAAAAAATATACGGTAAAAGAAGCATTGGATTATGTGCAGCAGCAAAAGCCGGAATTGTTGCTGACGGTTGGCGCAGGCGATATTGACAAGATGGTTGAACCTTTAAAAACAGCTTTGCAAGATGTTTAAAAAGCGGATTTGGATGCCCATTTTATACGCTTCCATCTGGGCAGTTTGCCTGGGCGGCTTGTTTGTGCTGATGAGTTTTATCGGCATAAAAAAAGCATCGTTGCTGTGCCGCGAAGTAAAAGTTTACATTCCGGGCAACCAGTATTTTGTTGACCGGCAGGAAATCAATTCGATTCTGCACATCGGCAACAATTCGTTGGTTGGCAAAAAGTTGGACGAGATCAACATCCATCAATTGGAAAAAACATTGCAGGCCAATCCTTTCATCGAGTTTGCCAAAGTTTATGCCGATATGGACGGTGTGGTAAATGTGGAAGTACGCCAACGCCAGCCTATTTTACGCGTAATGAACCGCTTTGAGCAAGATTTTTATGTAGATCAGCACGGCTTAAAAATTCCGCTTTCTTCAAATTTTACGGCACCTGTTTTGGTTGCAACCGGCAATATTGATGAGATTTTTATCAACCGTGTAGATACTTTACATACAGAAACGGCCAGGGAATTATTTAAAACGGCTGATTTTATCCGCCGGGATTCATTATGGGATGCACAAATCGAACAAATTAACGTTACCGCAAACCACGAAATAGAATTAATTCCGAGGGTAGGAAACCAAAGGATTCTATTAGGTAATGCTGATTCTTTAGATAAAAAGTTTAAAAACCTGTTAATTTTTTATCAGCAAGCGATACCTAAAATTGGTTGGGGCGCGTATAAAGTTATCAACATTAAGTATGCAAACCAGATTGTTGCCGTGAAAAGCGATTCGCTGTTAAAATTAGAAGCGCTAAAACCAAAGCCAAAAACAATAGCAGCACCAAAAGCAGAAATTAACCAAATTAATCAAGACACAATTCAAAATATACATTAGAAATGGAAAAGGTTTCTATCAGCCACGACAAAAGTTCGCCCATAGTAGTTGGGTTAGATATTGGTACAACAAAAATATGCGCCATTGTAGGCCGCAGGAGTAAAGACAATACGGTAGAAATACTGGGCATCGGAAAGGCAGAATCGGCAGGCGTAACGCGTGGTGTGGTATCAAATATTGATAAAACCGTGCAAGGGATTACGCAGGCCATTGAAATAGCAGCGGCACAATCTAACGTGGAAATCCGTGTGGTAAACGTAGGTATTGCCGGCCAGCATATCAAAAGTTTACAGCACCGCGGTTTAATTACCCGCCGTGATCTGAACCGCGAGATCAACCGGAAAGACATTGAAAAGCTGATCGAGGACATGTACAATTTGGTGATGCCGCCGGGAGAAGAAATTATCCATGTTTTGCCGCAAGAATTTACGGTGGATAACGAGCCGGGAATTAAAGACCCGATCGGGATGGCGGGCGTGCGTTTAGAAGCGAATTTCCACATTATTTCCGGCCAGGTTACTGCCGTTAAAAACATTGTAAAATGCGTAACCAAAGCCGGATTGGAAAGCCACGAACTGATTTTGGAACCGTTGGCGTCATCCGAAGCAGTTTTAACCGAAGAAGAAAAAGAAGCCGGCGTAGTGTTGGTAGATATTGGCGGCGGTACAACCGATCTGGCTATTTTTCATGAAGGGATTATACGCCACACGGCTGTTATTCCGTTTGGAGGAAACAGCGTTACCGAAGATATCCGCGAGGGGTGCTCGGTGATGCGCAACATTGCAGAGATGCTGAAAACACGTTTTGGCTCGGCTTTGGCAGAGGAAAACAAAGACAACGAGATTGTTTGTGTGCCGGGGTTGCGCGGCAGGGAATCCAAAGAAATATCGGTTAAAAACCTGGCTTATGTCATTCAGGCGCGGATGGAAGAGATCATCGAACATGTTTATTACGAGATCAAAACTTCCGGCTACGAGAAAAAAATGATCGGTGGTATTGTGATTACCGGTGGTGGCGCCGATTTAAAACATTTGCCGCAACTGGTAGAATATGTAACCGGTTTGGATTGCCGGATTGGATATCCGAGCGAACATTTGGCCAAAAACGAGGTTTTACAAAAAAATATTTTTGATGATTTGCAAAGCCCGATGTATGCAACCGGTATTGGTTTGCTGATTAAAGGAATCCAAAAAATGGAAGATACCGATGTGCCGCAGGTTTCGGAAGTAAAAACACAAACGAAACCGGCACATACACCAGCCGAAAAGAAGCACGGGTTATTATCAAGGATGTTGGAGAAAGGAAAGATATTTATTAAGGATGACATTAAGGATGAGGACTTTCTAAAATAATTAAATAAAAATCAAATTTAATTTCATTATAAAAGATAGTGAGTAAAAACGTAATATTACGTTTATTAAAAATAGAGTCGTCAATACAGCTATATAGTTTAAGATCAGGTATTATGCAATTTGAAATGTTAAAAGAAAAGTCGTCCATCATCAAAGTAATTGGTGTTGGCGGCGGCGGCGGCAACGCAGTTAACCATATGTACAAGCAGGGTATTACCGGTGTTGATTTTATCATCTGCAATACCGATGCCCAGGCTTTGGAGCTAAGCCCGATCCCGAACAAGGTGCAGTTAGGCGCAAGTTTAACCGAAGGAATGGGCGCAGGCTCGATTCCGGAAGTTGGAAAAAACTCAGCAATAGAAAATATTGACGATATTAAACAGATGCTGGGTTCTAACACCAAAATGTTGTTCATCACAGCCGGAATGGGCGGTGGAACAGGGACCGGTGCCAGCCCGATTATTGCCCAGGCTGCGCGCGAACTGGATATTTTAACCGTTGGCATCATCACCACGCCGTTTTCTTTTGAAGGCAAACGCCGGAAAATGCAGGCCGAAGAAGGCATGGAAGAGCTGCGCAAATACGTGGATTCTTTTTTGGTGATCTCTAATGACCGTTTGCGCCAGATTTTTGGCAACCTGACTTTGGGTGCTGCTTTTGCACAAGCTGATGATATTTTGACCACTGCCGCAAAAGGTATTGCAGAAATCATCACTTTGCCGGGCTATATCAACGTTGACTTTAAGGATGTGCGCACGGTGATGAAAGACAGTGGCGTTTCTATCATGGGAAGTTATTCTTCTGCAGGTGAAAACAGGGCCTACGAAGCGGTGCGTGGCGCTTTGGCTTCTCCATTGTTAAAAGACAACGAGATAGAAGGCGCACGTTACATTTTGCTCAACATCAGTTCGGGCGAAAAAGAAGTAACGATGGACGAAGTGAGCATCATCACCGATTACATCCAGGAAGAGGCAGGTTTAATGGCCGATTTAATTTGGGGCAATTGCAAGGACGAAAACCTGGGCGAGAAAATTTCGGTAACGATTATTGCAACCGGATTTCAAACCAAAGATGAACGCGAAAAAGTTCAAAGTTCTAAAAAAATTGTTTCTCATTTAATCACAGACAACCAGCCTTTGGTTAAACCAGTAAACGAATTTACCGTTACCAACAATAGGGATGCAAGCTTCCAAGAACCGTTTTTGAAGGTGAAAGCCGATGAAAACCAGGGCTTGGTAAACAATGGTTTCCAAAGAAGGGAAGATGGTTACCGCGATGAACAGAGCGGGGCAATCCGTTACAAGCTGAACGATGACGACAACAAGCAGGAAAACGAACGCGACCCTTCCGGGTTTACCATAAAAACGGTGGAGCCTTTAAGTTTTGACAAACCAGTGGAAGCGCCTGCAGCGCAGCCAGCCAAACCAGAACCTGCCAAACCGGAAGTGCAGCCTGTTGCCGCCGGTGCAGACGATCAGAAAACCGACGAATCCATCGAAGAGCAATTGAGAAACTCCAGGGAGCGGATTAAACGTTTGAAAGATTTGAGCATGAAGTTAAGGAGCGGCAGCATTCAGGAACTGGAAAACGTGCCGGCTTATAAACGTAAAGAAGTTGCCTTGCAGCAAAACACGCATTCTTCAGAATCGCAGGTTTCCAGGTTTTCTTTGTTGGCCGATGAAGATGGCAAAACAGAAATCCGCCCCAATAATTCTTTTCTGCATGATAATGTAGACTAACTTTCGGGCCTGTTTTTCTTTGTACAAGAAAAAGTTGCCATACTTCTTTTACCACCTAAAAATTGGTGTTAAAATCAATTCTACTGTCATCCTTAACTTGTTTTAGGATCCCTCAGGGCAAAACAACAAGAGAACCTTGTAGGCTGCCGAAACAAGTTCGGCACGACAAAAGTATAACATCATGATTTTTAGGCGGTAAAAGAAGCACAGACACCTCAAGTAAATTTTTAAACAGCCTTTTAAATAAATACGTCAAAAAGGCTCTTGCTTAAACAAGGGCCTTTTTTGTTGGTTTTAGGTAAGAGTTTGGTGCTTCTTTTGCTGATAAAAAATTATCAGTTAATTTTGGCTATATTTATTAAAATAAACTACATTGGATTTATTCGACAAAATACAAAAAAACATGGGCCCGTTAGGTCAGCACCAAAGCTGGTCGCACGGCTATTTTTCATTTCCGAAATTAGAAGGCGAAATAGATGCCCACATGAATTTTAGGGGAAAAGAACATTTAGTTTGGAGTTTGAACAATTATTTAGGCCTGGCCAACCATCCGGAGGTACGAAAAGCGGATGCTGATGCTGCGGCTGCCTATGGAATGGCTTACCCGATGGGCGCGCGTATGATGTCAGGAAACTCAAACCAACATGAGGCTTTAGAGAAAGACCTGGCTGCTTTTGTAGGCAAAGAAGACGCTTTTTTGCTCAATTATGGCTACCAAGGCATGGTTTCTATCATTGATAGCTTGGTAGATAGAAACGATGTGATTGTTTACGATGCCGAATCTCATGCCTGTATCATTGACGGCGTGCGGCTGCACATGGGCAAACGCTACGTTTACCAGCATAACGATATGGTGAGTTTAGAAAAACAATTGGAACGCGCTTCTAAGTTGACAGAACAAACCGGTGGCGGCATTTTAGTGATAACAGAAGGCGTTTTTGGCATGTCGGGCGCACAGGGAAAAATTAGGGAAATTGTAGCTCTGAAAGATAAATTTAAGTTCCGTTTATTGATAGACGATGCACATGGTTTCGGTACAATGGGCAAAACCGGTGCAGGCACACATGAAGCACAAAATTGTATCGAAGGTGTTGATGTATTCTTTGGGACTTTTGCCAAATCAATGGCTGGTATTGGCGCATTTGTGGCTTCCACCAAAACCATTGTCAATTTTATGCGCTACAACATGCGCTCCCAAACTTTTGCCAAAGCATTGCCCATGCCAATGGTGATTGGTTTAAGAAAACGCTTGGAACTGTTGATCAACCGCCCCGAACTGCGGGAAAAATTATGGACAATTGCCCGGGCTTTGCAGGAAGGTTTACGTGAGCGCGGTTTTGATTTGGGCGTTACCAATACCATGGTTACACCAGTGTTTTTAAAGGGCGAACTGGACGAAGCAACCAGCTTAACCATGGACCTCCGCGAAAATTATGGCATATTCTGTTCCATCGTATTGTACCCGGTTATACCAAGAGGTTTAATTGTACTGCGGATCATTCCAACGGCCACACACAGTTTAGAAGATGTGCAACGTACCTTGGATGCCTACAGCGAAGTGGCCGAAAAGCTAAAAGCCGGTTATTACAAAGTAAATAAATTTGCTTTGGCAGAGGGCTAAAAAACAGACAACTGAATTGAGAAAGCACCGGATTTAAAAAATTTGGTGCTTTTTTTATCAAGGAAAATTTGATGAATAATTGATCTGGTTTTTGATGCTTTTTTAACGGATAATTATCAGGCAAACCACAACTTTAAAAAAACTTACAATTGCTATTCCGTTAAAAACCACTATATTAGCTAACACAATTAAATTTAAAGCCAAACCGAAATTAACACGATGAAAAAATTTGAAGAACTTAAAAAGCTGATTGAAAGTCTGGAAGCCGATGCAGACAAGTTTTACAACAAAGGCAACAGTGCTGCCGGGACACGCATCAGAAAAGGGATGCAGGATATAAAAAACATGGCCCAAGCCATTCGTTTAGAAATTCAGGATACTAAAAATGCAGAATCTGAAAAAAAGTAATACTTCTTTTAGCGCATAAAAATCCGGTTATTGCTGACCGGATTTTTATGCGTTCAACTTCTGCAGTTCCTCATTGATCAAGTTAGAAATTTGAGGGTTTACCGGCACCAAAGGCAAACGCAAAGTATTTTGGCAAATACCGGAAAACTGCAATGCTTCTTTTACACCTGCCGGGTTGCCATCGGCAAACATCAAGCGTGTAAATTCAATCAGCTTAAAATGTAAATTCCGGGCAGCTTCCCATTTCTCCTCCAAACAAAGCCGCACCATATCCGAAAACAGTTGCGGGATAGCGTTTCCAATGACCGAAATAACGCCAACCGCGCCCAAAGCAATCATCGGCAAAGTAACCGGGTCATCACCGGAGATCAACATAAAATTGGCCGGTTTATCGCGCATGATTTGGTTAAACTGCTCGAAATTTCCCGATGCTTCTTTTACCGCTATAATTTTGTCAACGTCATGCGCCAGCCTTACCGTTGTTGTTGCGGAGATATTGCTTCCTGTTCGGCCCGGAACATTATACAAAATCAGTGGCAAATCGGAAGCGGCAGCAACCGCTTTGTAATGCTGGTAAATGCCTTCCTGCGTGGGTTTGTTGTAGTACGGGCTAACCGAAAGGATGGCATCAAAACCTTGTTTATCAAAATTTTTTAGGTTTTCAATGGTGGCACGCGTATCGTTGCCGCCAATTCCGGCAACCAAAGGAACGCGGCCTGCAACCGTTTGCGCCGTAAATTGCCAGATTTCCTTTTTCTCTAAAGCCGATAATGTTGCGCTTTCGCCGGTTGTTCCCAAAGAAATAAGGTAATCTACACCATTGGCAATCAGGTTTTCGATGAGTTTTTCCAATGCAGAAAAATCAATCGAACCATCCGTTTGAAAAGGAGTAATGATGGCAACTCCGGTGCCATGAAATTTGTTCATTTGAATTAGAAAGCTACGAAGTTAATATTTTGTGGTTTTACAGCAGTTTTGTTAAGGAATTATTATCAAAAAAATAAAAGCCTGTTTAAATTTTATTTAGTGGTGTTTTGGCTAAAGCCAACCTGAATTTTACCTATCCCACGGCCTAAAGGCCGTGGCAATTGAGCCGCCTTGTTTTACAAAATTTTTAAACCTGCTGATAACAAAACCCTACAGCATCATATATTTATTCATTGCCACGGCCTTTAGGCCGTGGATAAATATAGAGCAAAATTGGCTTTAGCCAAAACTATAATACATCAATTTTTATGGCATAAAAGAAGCATTGAAAAACAGGCAGGACAAAATTTAAGCGTTAATCATTGCCACCAATTCCTGCTCAGAAATCAACGGAATGTTCAGTTTCTGTGCTTTTTCTAATTTTGATGGCCCCATGTTTTCGCCGGCAACCAGATAATCGAGTTTGGAAGAAATACTGCCGAGGATTTTGCCGCCGTTTTGCTCGATCATCTGTTTTAATTCTTCGCGCGAAAATTGCCCGAAAACACCGGAAATAATAAAGCTTTTGCCCGAAAGTTTTTCGCTTTGCAACACGTTTGTTTCTTCTTTTACGGTGAATTGAAGCCCTGCTTTTTTCAGCTTTTCAATTTGTTCCAAATGCTGCGGAACGGTAAAATATTCGATCAAACTTTCGGCAATACGGTCGCCAATTTCATCCACCAAAATTAGGGCGGTAAAAGAAGCATGTTGCAAAGCTTCAATGGATTTAAAATGCTGCGCCAGTTTTCGCGCCACCGTTTCGCCCACAAAGCGGATCCCTAAACCAAACAACACTTTTTCAAAAGGCATTTCTTTTGATTTTTCGATGCCCTGGATCATGTTGGTGATGGATTTCTCACCGAAACGTTCTAACTTTCGCAGTTCATCGCTGTGCTGCTTTAGTTCGTACAGATCGCTGATGTGGTGCAGCAAGCCTTTTTTGTAAAAGTTCTCGATGGTTTCGTCGCCCAGACCATCAATATTCATCGCTTTCCTGCTGATAAAATGCTGGATTTTGCCTACAATTTGCGGCGGACAACCTTCATCATTCGGACAATAAAAAGCCGCTTCGCCTTCTTTTCGTTCCAGCAAAGTTCCGCAGCGTGGGCAATGTTTGGCATATTCAATTGGTTTGGCCGCCGGTTTTCGCTCGGCTAAATTTACGCCCGTAATTTTCGGGATGATCTCACCGCCTTTTTCTACGTAAACGGTGTCGCCTTCGTATAAATTTAACCGTGCAATTTCGTTGGCATTGTGCAAAGTGGCGCGCTTTACCGTTGTTCCGGCCAGCAAAACCGGTTTCAAATGTGCAACCGGCGTTACAGCTCCGGTGCGGCCATCCTGGTAGCCCACGCTTTCTAAAATGGTTTGTGCCGAAGCTGCTTTGTATTTGTAGGAAATGGCCCAGCGCGGCGATTTTGCCGTAAAGCCCAATTCTTCCTGCTGCGTAAAACTGTTTACTTTTAAAACGATGCCGTCAATATCATAACTCAATTTAAAACGCGCCGTTTCCCAGGTTTTGATAAAAGCCAAAACTTCCTGGATGTTGCTGCAAAGCGCCGTATGTTCACAAACCGGGAAACCCCAGCTTTTAACGGTCTGCAAACTTTCCCAATGGGTTTTAAACTGATTTTTATGGGCATAAAAGAAGTACAAAAAACAATCCAGCGGACGTTTGGCCACTTCGGCCGAATCCTGCAGTTTTACCGTTCCCGAAGCAAAGTTGCGCGGGTTGGCGTAGGTAACTTCGCCGTTGTCCAAACGTTCCTGGTTTAGCCTTTCAAATGCTTTTCGGTGCATAAAAACTTCGCCCCGGATTTCAAATTCCTCCGGATAATTGCCTGGTTTTAGGTGATGTGGAATGGCGTGAATAGTTTTGATGTTATTGGTTACGTCATCGCCTTTGGTGCCGTCGCCGCGGGTTACGGCGCGTATCAGTTTTCCGTGTTGGTAGTTCAGGCTGATGGAAAGTCCGTCAAACTTTAGTTCGGCCACATATTCAAAATTGCTGCCGATGGCTTTTTGGATGCGCTGGTCGAAATCCAGTAAATCCTGCTCGTTGTACGTATTCCCCAAAGAAAGCATCGGCCACTGGTGCTTCACCGTTTGAAATTCTTTGGTGATTTCCCCGCCAACTTTTTGCGTGGGCGAATTTAGGTCGAGCAGCTCCGGATATAGCTTTTCCAGTGAAGCCAGTTCGGCCAGTTTCCGGTCAAAATCCTGATCCGAAATGCTGGGCTGCGCCAGCACATAATAATTGTAATTGTGTTGTTTTAGTTCGGCAGATAAAGTTTCAACCCGCGCTTTGGCTTCTGTAAAAGTCATGGCACGAAGATAGGAAATAGGAAGGAGGTGTGAGGTTCGGGGTATGAGTTATTAGTACTAAGCACGCTATGCTTCTTTTATCACCTAAAAATTAATATCTACCGATGAATGAAGTAACGGCGCCAATTTTATAGTGCTAAAAGAAGCATTTACACATTTGAGGTTTCGGTAAAAGCCTTTGTCCCTATTTGCTGCAATATAGCTATCAGTTTTTCGATTTTAATGGGTTTGGAAATATAATCGTCCATGCCGGCCTTAAAACATTCATCACGGTCTTCGGCCATGGCGTTCGCCGTAAGCGCCACAATTGCCGGTTGCCTTGCACTGTGTTTTCTGATGTGCCGTGTTGCTTCCAGGCCGTCCATTTCCGGCATTTGCATGTCCATCAAGATCACATCATGGTATTGCTGGTCAAGCAAATGAAGCACTTCCTTGCCTGTTTCTGCCAGGCTGCCCGTATAGCCGAGCCGCTCCAGCACTTTCAAAATAAGTTTTTGGTTGATCTGGTTGTCCTCGGCCACCATAATTTTTAACGGATAAGTGATGGCGAAATTTTTATTAAGAAGACTGTCGGGCTTGCGGTCTGCTTCGGCCTGCTTTGGCTGGTGCTGCAATGCCGACAGGATCACGCGGCTTAAATGTTGCTGCTTCACAGGTTTTGTGAGAACGGAAGTAAACAAGTCAGGGTATTTATTCCTGGTTTCATCGCCCACAGAACTAAGCAGGATAACGGGCAATTGCTTGTGTTTTTTCTTGATCAACTGGGTAAGTTCTACGCCGTCCATTTCCGGCATTTGCATATCCGATATCACCAAATCAAAATCAGAGCGGCCACTTAATGTTTCCAGCGCATCTTTGCCCGAATGTGCCATTACCGGTTTAAGTTTCCAGTTTTCCAACTGCAATTGCAAAATTCGCCGGTTGGTGGCGTTGTCATCTACCACCAGCACCTTGCAGCCTTCCACTTCGGCCATGTTTATCAAGGTGAAAGATTTTTTGTTTTCCTGGCTTACCTTGCATTTTATGTTGAAACTAAAGGTTGTGCCGGCCCCCAAAACGCTGCTTACCGTAATCTCGCCGCCCATCAGGTTGATCAGCCGTTCGCAAATCACCAGGCCAAGCCCAGTGCCGCCATAATTTCGGGTAGTAGAAGAATCAACCTGCGAAAATGCTTTGAACAGTTTGTCCAGTTTTTCTTCAGGGATGCCGATACCGGTATCTTTTACTTCAAAATTAAGTTGCAGTTCGTCTCCGGCTGTTTGTGCGGCCATCGTTAATCCTAAAAACACTTCGCCTTTTGGCGTAAACTTCAGGGCATTTCCCAAAAGGTTAATCAATACTTGTCGCAAACGCATACTGTCGCCAATTAATTGGGTTGGCAGCTTGTGGTCTATCTGGTACATCAGGTCTATCCCAACCTGTGCCGCCCTTCCTGCAAGCAGGTCCAGTACTTCTTCAACACAGGTACGGATATCAAACGTATGTGGGTCAAGCTCCATTTTGCCCGATTCGATTTTGGAAAAGTCGAGGATGTCGTTGATCACGTTTAGCAAAGCTTCGCCACTATGCAATATTGTTTGGGCAAATTCGTACTGTTCCGGGTCGAGCTTCGTTTCGTTTAGCAGCGAGGCCATCCCTAACACACCGTTCATTGGTGTGCGGATCTCGTGGCTCATGGTAGCCAAAAATATACTTTTGGCCTGGTTGGCCTTTTCTGCCTCCTGTGTCTGGCTGATTAACTGTTTGTTGAGCAGAGCCATCTCTTCCGATTTTGCCAGTAGGTCCTTGTTCAGCCCCTTCAAATCGCCGGCCTGTTTATTTACTTCTGTAGTGCGTTCTATTACTTGTTTCTCTAACAAAGCTTTTTGCCCCTGAATAAAACGGATACGGCTATGATACCAGGTGTAGGCACTGAAAACAATTGCACATAAAGCAATTGCCCTAAACCACCAGGTGGCCCAAAAAGGGGGAAGGACGATGATTTGCAGGCCAGGAGTGGCAGGCGACCAGATACCGGTGCTATTTTTATATTTGATTTTAAAAGTATAATTGCCCGGGCCCAAATTGGTGTATGAAGCCATGGTGCGCTTGCCTACATAGTTCCAGTCTTTTTCAAAACCTTCTAATTTGTAGGTATATTCTTTTTTATCTGCTGAGGCATAGTCAAGGGCTGCATATTCCAGCGAAATAAAAGACTGGTTATAGGAGAGGGTAATGGATTTGGTGTAAGCAATATTTTGTTTTAAAGGCGATGGGTCGGCACTGTTTTTTGCAATGGCCAAAGGTTTATTAAACAACTGAAAGCTGGTAATGACTACAGGGGAAAAGCCTTTTTCCTTAGCTATTTTTTCGGGGTCAAAAGCATTAAAACCATTAACGCCGCCAAAATACATCATGCCGGTACGGCTTTTTAGGGCAGAATGGGCTTTAAATTCCGAACCTTGCAGGCCGTCTTCGGTAGTATAGTTTTCAAATTTGTTGCTGTCCGGGCTGTACATCGAAAAGCCCGCGTTTGTACTGATCCACATCCTGCCTTTATTGTCTTCGCGAACCGCATAAATAAGGTCGCTTGGCAGGCCTTCAGTTTTACCAAAAACCCTAAACTTACGGGTTTGCGGATCAAATAAATTTAAGCCCGAAAACGTACTGATCCAAATATTCCCTTTATGGTCTTCAAACAAATCTGTAACGGCGTTACTGCTGATACTGTTCGTTTTCTCTTGGTGCTGAAAGTGGGTAAACGTGTTTGTTTTTCGGTCCAGTAAATCCATTCCTGCATCATAAGTGGCCACCCATAAATTATTATTCCGGTCTTCCAATAAGGCATAAATCCGGTCGCTGCTGATGCTTTTCGGGTTTTTTGCATCAAACCGGTAGCGTTTAAAAGTTTTTGTTTTGCTGTCATAAGCAGTCAGCCCATCGTTAAAAGTGCTGATCCAGGTTTTTTTGTCCCGCGTATGGATAATTGAATAGATATTATTGCCGCTTAAACTATTCGAGTTGGCAGGGTTATTTTTATAGTTTGTAATTTGGTTGGTAGCTTCGTTCAGCACGCTTACACCGCTTGCCCACATCCCGATCCATAAATTACGGCTGCTGTCCTCGGCAATGTCAATCACATAATTACCGGCAATCCCTTTACCGTTTTTTTGCTGTTTTAAGGCAGTAAAAGTGCCTTTTTGCGGGTCAAATTTATTGATGCCACCGCCATCCGTGCCAACCCAAATGTTTCCTGCCGCATCTTCTGCCAGGTCAAGCACAAAATTATTGGACAAACTGCTTGCCGAGGTATTGTGCCGGTA
>CAXTKQ010000001.1:26993-95377 GCA_964244955.1 uncultured Sphingobacteriaceae bacterium
GCCACATGTTTCCCAGCTTGTCTCTGCAAATGGCGTAAATAGAGTTTCCGCTTAAACTGTTGTTGTCAATATCGTCATGGGCGTAATTGTCAAAATGGCTGGCACCTTTGCGCAAAATGCTGATGCCCCCGTTTTCTGCGGATACCCATAAACTGCCGTTGCTGTCTTGGTTGATACTGAACACATGGTTTCCAACTAAACTTTCGGTACTGTTTTTATCATGCAAAAAACTGCGAAAGGTTTTGTATTTTTCATCAAACAAATTAAGCCCTTTTTCCTGTGTCCCAATCCAAATCCGGTGTCCGGCATCTTCAAAAAGACTGGTTATGCTATTACTTGATAAAGTAGCCGGGTTGCTGTCGTTATGAAGGAATTTGGTAAAGCTTTGTGTTTTTTTATCAAACAGGTTTAGGCCGTTGGTATAGGTGCCTACCCATAACTGGTGTTTAGAATCTTCCAAAAGTGCGGTAATGCTATTATCGCCAACACTTTTTAAATCATTGGCAGCGTGCAGGTAATGCTTAAAATAATTCTTTTTGGTATCGTAATAATTTAAGCCCCCGTTTTGCGTGGCAATCCACAGGTTATCTTCATGGTCGAACAAAATTTTGTTTACCGCATTGCCCGAAATGCTGTTGGAGTTTTGTTCGTTGTGCAAAAACCGGGTGAACTGCTCTTTCCTGACATCAAACTTATTGATGCCTGCAGTTTGTGTCGCGATCCAGATGTTGCCGCTTTTATCCTCGGTAATATCCTGGATAAAATTATTGCTGATGGTGTTGTTGTTCTTGGGGTCGTACCTGTAAATGGTGAAATTATAGCCGTCGTAGCGGTTCAGGCCGTCCCTCGTGCCAAACCACATAAAACCGCGGCTGTCCTGAAAAATGCAAGTGATGTTGATTTGCGAAATACCTTCGGCGATGCCAATATGCTCAAACTTGATTGTTTTGTGCTGGCAAAAGGCAGTTGTTTTGAAAGTAAGGAAAAAAGCAACAAAACAAATGATTGCTTTTTTAAAAGGAACGGCTAAGGGCATGGCTGTTTTTTAAACCATTAGAATTAGTTTATATAAATAGCCTTGTTATACGCACACAATTTTTATTCGTTCCCTTTTTATTAAATCCTTAATAATAAATCTATTACAGGCAAAAGTTTTTTGGTTGTTTGCAGCAGCAAATAAAAAAGCTTTGGTTGATGGCCATGCTTCTTTTAGGCATATAAATTTGGTGTTTGATGATGTGCCAATAGAAAAATCAGGAAAGCCCAATGATTTTTAGGCGGTAAAAGAAGCATTGGAAATAAAATGGACCGGGTAGAACCAACATTCAACCGCCAATCCCGCTCAACATGCTGAACAGGATAATGCCTAAAACGATCAGCGTAATCACGACATACAGATAGTCTTTTTCCAGCAAAAAACTAAAAGCAGAAAGCAGTACGCGGGCAATGGGCGTGGCAATCAGCAATAAAATCCCGGTTTGGATAATTGCCCGGCCTTTAAATGCTATTACACCTTGTAAAATACCTTGTAATTTTCGCAAAAATTCCGGCTCGCCGTTAAAAGTATGGTAAGAAGCTTTTTCCTGGCCGTGCCGGTAAAGGTAAACCAAGCCTCCAATAAAAACTACCGACATGGAAACGATAACGCCCCAACGCAGCAAAGAACCAATCATCAGCTTCACGTCCGCATCCTTAAATATCCTTTTTTCGCTGCTCATATTTTTCCGCTTAAACCTTTGTAGATCATTTGGATAGCGATCACAGAAATAACAATGGCAAAAATAGCTTTCAACGATTTAGTGTTGGCTTTCACCAAAATTTTTGAACCGGTAACTGCGCCCAAAACTACGCCCAGCACCACCGGCATCGAAAGGCCCGGATCAATATAACCGCGCTGCAAATAAACCACGGCACTTGCGGCTGCCGTAACGCCGATCATAAAATTGCTGGTGGTGGTAGAAACTTTAAAAGGGATGCGCATGATGTTGTCCATCGCAACCACTTTTAAAGAACCGGAACCAATGCCCAGCAAGCCCGAGATCATGCCAGCAAAACCCATCAAACCAAAACCGCCAAAAATATTGCGCACGCCGTATGGTATTTGCTTCCCTTCGTCCGGAAACGAACTGCCTAACTTTAACCAAGTTGCAGGTTTGCTTGAAACAGGATCGGCCTGTGTGTTTTTCTTTACAAAAGACATGATGGCCGAAAAAAGCAAAATCAAGCCAAACAAAACCGCAATATACGCTGCTGGGATATAACTGGACAGAAACGCACCCAAAACTGCGCCGATGGTGGTTGCAATTTCCAAGAACATACCCAGCCGCATGTTCGTGATGCCTTCTTTTACATACGCTGCCGCGGAGCCAGAAGAAGTGGCAATAACCGAAACCAGCGAAGCGCCAATGGCATAATGGATGTCAACATTGAGCAGCAAGGTAAGCAGCGGGATAATGACAACGCCTCCGCCCAAACCGGTTAAAGAACCGATCAGCCCGGCAAAATAAGCACCAACCAAAATATATAGGGTTAAAAGAAGTATCGTCATTTGTTTATGTGCATTTGCAATAATACTTCTTTTAGCACTGTTTTTTTAGGAAGTTAAGCTAAGCGGCAAATTAAAACGCGGCATTTTTTTGATCGCAGGTGCAGAACGGTTTTTCTTAAACGCTAAATGCTGTTTTTGATAAGCAAAACGTGGGTTTCCTTGGCCGAATAATTGGAAGTTGCTGATTAGTTTTAAAAAATTAATAGTTGAGTTTGGCGCTTGCTGCGACGGGAGCGCCAACAGGTCGGCAACGTCATCGCCCACCAGATAACGCATCAATTGCATCGTTTCTTTTTGTGGGAAACTTGCATCAACCGTAGAAAAATACTGGATTAAAGAACGCGTAAGCGATTGGCCATGTTCCGAACTTTTAAAATTTCGGATGCGAATGGCTTCTTCCAGCAATAGCGCTTCTTTTCCGGTTTCCGGCAATAAGCGTTCGTCCACACCTAATAAAAAACCAATAACGTTCCACAGGTGCATAAACGCTTGTTGCTGTTGATATTCAACCGTCAACCCAAACTTGCGCAAACCGCGGACCACAATGAGCGAAAAAGAAAGGTTAGTTCCGGCCATGTCTTCCTGGTTGACTGGCAAACCCCAATCTTCGTTCCATTTGCCGCTTTTTTGGGTGTAAAAACGGATGGCGGCGTGCAGCAAACGCACTTTCAAAATGCTGACAAAGGCTTTTCCTTCAGGCTCAAAAGCGTCTGGCGCCATCACGTCCCAAATAAAATCGGCGGTTTCGCCTAAACGGTGTTCGGGCTTGTTTCGGATACGCTCGGAAAGGTCCAAAACTTTTGCGCCATCAGCCGCAGCATAACAATAAGGAAGCGAAAGCAAACCCAGCAAATTCATGATGGCCGTAGCGTGAACGGCAAAAAAAGCGGTGCCTTGCTGCATCAGCTTTTGGTCGGCCCAGTTGGGTGATTTTTTTGCGCCAGCGAATACTTCTTTTACCGCATAAAAATCATCAAGCTGGTTAAGCTGGTGGTTGTAGGTGAGGGAATCTAAAAACGAACGGAAATTTGCTTTTTGACTGTCATCTGCAAAAACTTCCGCAATTAATTGATCTGCAAAAAAATCTCCCTGCCGCCGCATGGCAGAGAGGTTTTGAAAGGTAGGATCTACTGCTGGTTTCATCTCGTCAATTTACAGCAATAGAATGGTTGGCAGGGCAAATAGTTTGTTATACCGTCTCGATGTTTTCTTCTTTCTTCGAATTAAAAAAATCAATTAATCATTGGCCATTTGCAATAACAGGGTCCCAGGTTTGTCGCATAGCCGGGTTATCCATTTGAACACCCCAATCAAACATCGCTTTCAACACCGGGATAAGTGTCTTTCCCCGTTCACTTAATTCATATTCAACCCGCGGAGGCTTTTCCTGGTAGTCATGTCTTATAATCAACCCGTCTTCTTGCAATTCCCTAAGTTGTTGCGTTAAAATTTTACGGGATATGTCGGACACCTGAACCGTGAGTTTACCAAAACGAACCGGGCCATCAATCAGCCTGATCAGGATAATAGGTTTCCATTTACCACCTATATAATGTACTGTGCGCACTACGGCACAGTTAAACGGGTTCTTCGTATATTTTCTCATATGGTTACCTTTTTGTTACCTCAATTTTGCCTTCTGTTACTAATTAGTAACCACCTATCCGGTTTAGTAAAGCAAATATCCAGAAATACTTTAGTTTCTTTATGAAACAATATCTATAAAACATAAAAATGAACAATCAACAAAATATGGAAACAAAGCTTGAAGGCAAAATTGCGCTTGTAACGGGTGGAACTAAAGGCATTGGAAAAGCAATTGCCGACAGGTTAGGGCAATCCGGAGCTAAAGTTATTGTTACCGCCAGAAATCACCCGGACGACACTGATCTTCAGCATCATTTTATTGCAACAGACTTAACCCAGCCAGAACAAGTTTCTAAATTCGTAAATGAAATAAATGAAAAGTTTGGCGGGATAGATATTTTGGTCAATAACATTGGTGGCCTTACAAGCCCGGGCGGAGGGTTCAGCACCTTGACGGATGAGCATTGGGAAAATGAACTCCAATTTAACCTGCTGGCCGCAATTCGTTTAGACAGGGAATTATTGCCCAAAATGCTTGAACAAAAAAGTGGTGTTGTCATTCATATCTCTACAACAAGTGCCATGCAGCCGCTTTGGGAAGTCAACATGGCTTACGCAGTTTCTAAGGCTGCGCTTAACAGTTATAGTAAAGCACTGGCAACAGAAGTAAGCAGCAAAGGAGTTAGGGTGTTAACGGTTTCTCCGGGACCGGTGAAAACGCCTATGATGGTGGAATTTTTACAAGACTACGCTAAAACAAGCGGTATTACTTTTGAAGAAGCGTCCCAAAACCTGATGGACAAAATTGGTGGCATACCTATGGAAAGAATGGCCGAACCTGAAGAAATTGCGGAACTCGTTAATTTTCTTGCTTCACCCGCGGCTTCTTATTTAACGGGATCTAACTACGTTATTGACGGAGGGGCTTTCCCTGTTGTTTAAACAACAAATTGATCAGATTGAAGTAGGTTATTGATAAAATAAAGTTGACTGATACAAACCTGCGGCAAGTGTTTGCCAAAATGGGGATTTGAAGCGCAAAACTAAAAATTTGTGCTTCTGATTTTTCATTTCGGCAAACTCCAAACCGTTATCCGAAAGCCCTAAATCAAACGAGCTTTACGTTGTATAGCCTAAAATTTTCAAAACCTGCTTGCTGTTTTGTTCTTCGCCAAAAACATCAAAATTAAAAGTTTCATCACGGTTTCTGCGGATGATAACATGCTTTGGCGAAGGCAACAAACAATGATGGATACCACCGTAACCGCTTAAAACTTCCTGATAAGCACCGGTATTAAAGAAACCCAAATATTGCACTTTACGCGTTTTTGGCATATAAACACTGTTCATGTGCGCTTCCTGGTTGTAATAATCCTGGCCATCGCAGGTAATGCCGCCTAAGTTAACACGCTCGTATTCCGCGTCCCAATTGTTAATCGGCAGCAAAACATATTTCTGGTTCAAGGCCCAAACATCAGGCAAATTGGTGATGAAAGAACCATCCAGCATCAGCCATTTTTCGCGGTCGTTTTGCTGTTTCCGGCCCAGCACTTTGTACAAAATCCCGGAAGCTTCGGCAACGGTGTATTTGCCAAACTCGGTAATGATATCCGGTTCGACCGTATCGTTATCGGCACAAATTTCTTTGATCCGGCTTACAATTTCGTTTACCATGTATTCGTAATCGAAATCAAAAACCAGCGAATCTTTAAACGGCATTCCACCGCCGATATCCAGCGTGTCCAAATCCGGGTTGATTTTTTTAAACTTGCAGTAAAGCGTAACATAGCGCTCCAGTTCGTTCCAGTAATACGGCGTATCCGAAATGCCGGAATTGATAAAAAAGTGCAGCAACTTTACCTTAAAATAAGGATTTGATACAATTTTGCTGTTGTAAAAATCAATTACGTCTTCCATCCGAACGCCTAAACGAGACGTGTAAAACTGCGAATCCGGCTGTTCTTCCGAAGCAATACGGATACCGAGGTTGCAAGGCGTATCCAGTTCAACTTCATCGTCGTACAGGTTAAATTCTTCCTTGTTGTCTAAAACCGGGATAATGTTTTTAAAGCCATCGTGCAGCATATCAATGATATACTGTTTGTATTGATAAGTTTTAAAACCATTGCAAATTACGGTAACATCTTTGCTTAAAGAGCCTTTTTTCTCCAGCGCATCAATCATCGGCATATCAAAAGCCGAAGATGTTTCTATATGAATGTCGTTTTTTAAAGCTTCTTCTACAATGTGGCGAAAGTGCGAACTTTTGGTGCAATAGCAATATTTATACGAACCGCGGTAATTGTTTTTCACAATGGCCGACTGGAAAAGCAACTTAGCTTGTTGTATTTTTTTACTGATTATGGGCAGATACGTAAAACGCAACGGTGTACCGTACGTTTCGATCATTTCCATCAAATTTAAATCGTGGAAATACAATTCATCATCAATAATTTCAAAACCATCCTGCGGGAAACCCACGCTCAGGTCGAGGAACTCTTCGTAACTCTGCATCTATTAAAATTTTGGGCAAATGTGGAGTTTTATACGGGATTTAATAACATCCGGCCGTAATTTTTAAAGCTATTTTTCGGGCTTATTTTGATGCTGTTTTTACCGGCAAAAAAACCTCGGCCATCATGCAGCGCGCGCTGCCGCCACCGTTAGTTTCGATGGTGTTTAAAGGCGAATGGACGAGTTTGCAATAGCGTTCCAAAGTTTCGGTTTGAGCTTTTGTTAAGGCTAAAAAAGCCGTTTCCGACATTGCCAATAAGCTTTCCCCGGATTTTGATTGAAGCTGGAGCATGTTTCCTGCAAAAGCATTCATTTGCGCAAAAGAGATTTCGACCACTGCTTTTCCCGATTGCTGCAATGCTTCTTTTACCGATGTTTTTTCAGTGCCGTTTACAATCGAATCTAAACAAATTACCGCAAACCGGTCGCCAATACACATCAAAACATTGGTATGATAAATGGCTTTTCCGGCTTCATCCTCGGCATGGAACAAAACGGATTGGTAACCCGAAATTTTGCAAAACTCATTAATTACCTCAACATCCGTTCTTGGCGAGATGCAAGCATAAGCGAGTTTGTTTTCGCGGTCTAAAACCAAGCTTCCGGTCCCTTCTAAAAACTGGTTCTGCGTTTCAAAATAACTCAAATCATAAACCTGTTTTGCTTCAAATGCTTCTTTTATGACATAAAAAACCTTGCGTTCCAGCCTTCGGTTTTCAGCTTGCATCGGGTATAAAAAAACAGAACCGTCTTCATGAAAAGAAACCCAGTTATTCGGGAAGATGGAATCCGGCGTGTGCGGTTCGGGCGTATCGTTTAAAACGGTAACATCAACTCCGTTTTGGCGCAAAATATCCACAAAAGCATCAAACTCCAGCAAGGCTTTTTGCTGCACTTCGGTTTGCCTGCCTGGTTTTTGGAAAGCGTTGCTTGCGGCCGTTTGCTCGTTAAAAGCAAAATTTACGGGCCTGACCATCAGGATATGCGAAGTTAAATGTTCAATTGTTGGTTTCAATGCGGTGTTTTTTATCAATCTTCAAATATTGAGGTTATTTTTTTCTTTGCCGGTAATAAAGTTTCCTTTTATATGTTTAACTTGAGGCAAACAGATTACTACATTGTTTTTTTGTCCTTTTAATGTGAAAAAGATATTGCCGGATCAAAAACCGGCAAAAAAGCAGAACGAAAATGACCAAAATTATTATCCAGCCGGGCAAATACCGTGGTTTATACCAGGTTATACTTTTACAATGCCGTCGTTTTTTTCTAATTCAATGGTGGAAAGCCGTTAGCATTACCGAGCACCACGAAGAAGAAGCGGTTTCTAAATTGTGCGAACTGATTAAAAAGCACCAGATTGAACTTTGTGGCATTTACGATTGGAGCATTGACGAATATTACCGCGAAACCATCAAAAAAACTGTTAAGGAAACCATTAAAAAAAGGTTTGCCGACTTTGCAGAACCGACAGCCGGGAATTTACAACTCGGAACGGAATAGCGGCATGCTCATGCAATGAAAACCGCCGCGCGCACGTGAAAGTTCGGCGGAAGGAAAAGTAATAATGGTGTTGCTGATGTTTTCGGTTTTCAATTCGTTTCGTTCCAGTTGTTTGAGCAAATCTGCTGCTTTGATCACGCTAAAACCTTGTTCTTTAAATGCGGACAGGGTTTTGTCATTGCGGTCGTAAGCCAAAACCACGCCTTCTTTTAACGCCAATAAATTACAGCCGTCTGTCCACTGCTCGCGCGAATCGTAAGGAAAAACATTGTTGCCCGAATAGATGAACTGCGTTTTTTCTGTAAAGCCCAATTCGTTTTCGCTGATTTCGGAAAGCAAGTCCTCCAAGCGTTCAAACCTTTTTGGCCTGTCAATTTTCCCGTTTTCAAACTGGATAATTTCCGGCTGGTCTGGTTTTTTGGTTTCTGTGAGATAGTTGACTGGCTGAAGTTCCTGATCGTTTTGCTGCGGGTTAAAAAGCGAAGAAAGCAAAACCCACAAGCCTTTTTTTACCTGGGTAAAAACAGTATCGAGGTGCATAAAATCGCGTTTGTGCGGAATTTTGATCACCGTAACTTTTTGCACCACGTTTTTCTCGAACAACAATTTAATCACGTTGCTTGCTGCCAATGGCGTTGTGCGTTCGCCGCAGCCAATTAGTAAATGGTTGTTGCTCACCATCATCACGTCGCCGCCTTCCAAGGTGTTTTGCTGGTCAATTTCTCCTTCGGGGATTAAAAAATGCTCTTCGGTTTGCGGCACTTCGATGATGTTTTGCCGGTAAGCTTCAAAAAAAGGATGGTTAAAAAAGATGTATTTGCACAACAAAGCCTCGCGCGAACGCGCTTTACGGGCCGGTTTGTTCAGTAAAATATGGTTGTTGATCGTTGTTCCCAAATCGCGCGTAAAAATTAAATTAGGCAAAGGCGCGAAAAAAATCTTTCCGTCGGGCAACGTTCCCGAAATAAAAAGCGTGGCCAAATCCGCCGAAGGCAAATCCATCAAAAGTTGCTGTTGCTGATAATTGCAGTTTTCTGTGGCACAAACCGCGGCGATTAATTGCTGCCGAACGGTTTGTCCATTTAAAACTTCTGCCAGCAAAACTTCCAGTTCAATCACTTTTTCGGAAGCATAAAAGCCAGGCTGGTTAGGTTGTAAAATTGGCGCATACTGTTTTTAGCATCAATTTCTTGGATTTTGCCCTGGATCAAAGAAGGGTCTAAAAAGTAAAGTAAAACCTTGACATACAAATCGTACTCTTTTTTGCGGATCGTTTCGAGGTGGACAATATCTTCAAAAAGCCAATCCTGTGCTTTGGAAGGAATCACTTTTCCTAACCCTTTATCCGGGCTATGGATCAAAATCCGGCGCAAATCGCCAATTTCGGAACTGACTTGTAGATGAAAAGTATCTTTTTGAAGCATATAAGTTTTAAGTGGAAAGGCAAATCTACCAGAATATTTAGAAACGGTTTCGATGCTGTTTTTATCCACCTAAAACTTATGTTCGGCAAAAATTGCCCAATTGTGTAAATTTGCGCTATGGATTTTATTTTAGAAGCTGCCGTTCGCGCCGTAAAAACTTTGTTTGCTGTTGGTATCTCTGCGGAAAGCCTGAGCCTGCAGCAAACACGCAAAGAATTTGAAGGCGACGTAACTTTAGTTGTTTTTCCGCTGACAAAATTTTCCAAAAAACCACCGGAACAAACCGGAACTGCCATTGGCGAGTTTTTGGTAAATGAAGTGGAAGCAATTGAATCTTTCAACGTCATCAAAGGCTTCTTAAATTTATCCCTTAAAAACAGCTATTGGCCGGCTGTTTTTTACCAGCAGATCAACCAGCCCGGTTTCGGTTCTTTTTCCGCAAACGGAAAAAAAGTGATGGTGGAATATTCTTCGCCCAATACCAACAAACCCTTGCATTTGGGCCATGTGCGTAATAATTTGCTGGGCTATTCCGTCGCCGAGATTTTAAAAGCGAATGGTTATGAAGTGATCAAAGCGAATTTGGTGAACGATCGCGGCATTCATATCTGTAAATCTATGCTGGCCTGGCAGAAGTTTGGCAACGGCGAAACGCCTGAAAGTTCGGGTTTGAAAGGCGATCATTTGGTGGGGAAATATTATGTGATCTTCGATAAAGAATACAAAAAGCAGATCGAGGAACTGAAAAATCAGGGCGAAGCCGAAGACGAGGCCAAAAAAAATGCGCCATTAATCCGCGAAGCGCAGGAAATGCTGCAAAAATGGGAGCAGGGCGATGCGCAAGTGATTGCTTTGTGGAAGGAAATGAACGGCTGGGTTTATGCCGGTTTTGAGGAAACGTATAAAAAGCTGGGTGTAGATTTTGACCAGTATTATTACGAATCGAATACGTATTTATTAGGGAAATCCATTATTGATGAAGGCTTGGAAAAAGGTGTTTTCTTTAAAAAGCCGGACGGTTCAGTCTGGATTGATTTAACGGCCGATGGTTTGGATGAAAAATTGGTTTTGCGTGCCGATGGAACTTCGGTTTACATGACGCAGGATTTGGGAACGGCGCAGCTAAAATACGATGAATACCAAACCGACAAAGCCATTAATGTGGTGGGCAACGAGCAGGATTACCATTTTAAAGTGCTGTACCTGATCTTAAAAAAGTTAGGCAGAAGCTGGGCGCAAGGTTTGTACCATTTATCGTACGGTATGGTAGATTTGCCTTCCGGAAAAATGAAATCGCGTGAAGGAACGGTGGTGGATGCTGATGATTTGATTGCAGAAATGGAAGCCACCGCCAAAGCGCAAACCGATATTTTAGGAAAAGCAGCCTATTTCCCGGAAGTAGAAAAGCAGGATTTGTACCATACCATTGGCATGGGCGCGTTAAAATATTTCCTGTTGAAGGTGGAGCCTAAAAAACGCTTGCTGTTTGACCCGAACGAGTCTGTAGATTTTCAGGGAAACACCGGTCCGTTTATTCAATATACTTATGCCCGTATCCGATCGGTTTTGACCAAAGGCGGGTTTAATGCCGATACTGTTTTTATGCCTATAAAAACAGTATCGCCGGTAGAAAAAGATTTGATCGTGCAATTGGAGCAATATCCCACGGTTTTAACGGAAGCTGCCCAAGCTTACAGTCCCGCTGTCATCGCCAATTATGTTTACGAACTGGCCAAGCTATACAATAAATTTTACCATGAAGAAAGTATTTTGAAAGCGGAGGAAGAAGCGGTAAAGCAGTTTCGGTTGCAATTATCAGCAGTTTCGGCTGAAATCATTCAAAAAGCAATGCAATTATTAGGGATAAAAGTTCCTGAAAGGATGTAATAGTGTTGAAATTGGTTTAAATAATCAACTTATTCTGGTTAATAATAGGAATCAGTTAAAATAGACACCTTATAAAGCTTTAATAGCTGAGATATTACTCTTTTTACCTATATTTTTTTGGTTTTGCGAACAGAAGTTTACTAATCAATTAGTTTTTGTACTAATTTGTAATTTTTTTATTAAATTTTTATTAAATCTTTGATTGCCCTCTTTTTTTCATATTTTCGAAGATTACTTTAACTAAATAAAATAAAGCATGAAGCAAAAATTACTTATTTTTTTTCTGTTCGGTTTATTTGCATTAAGCAGTGCATTTGCGCAAAACAGAAAAATTACGGGAATGGTAACGGGGGCAGATGATGGCCAGCCGTTGCCGGGGGTGTCGGTTATGGTTCAAGGCACAAAAGTGGGTACGCTTACAGATGGAGATGGAAAGTTTACATTAAACGTACCCTCGAACAGCGGAACATTAGTTTTTACTTTTATTGGTTACGCTACCCAAAACTTAACAATTGGTGGCGGCAATACTTACAATGTTAAGTTAGCAACCAGTACAAGGCAGTTAACAGAGGTTGTGGTCCAAGATGCTTATGGAAGACAAGATAAAAAATCTTTTACAGGTTCTGCGTCAACTGTAGGAGGCGCACAAAATGAAAATAAGCCATTTTCCACTCCTCTTCAAGCTTTGCAAGGTGAAGTTGCGGGTTTAAATGTTAGTTTAAACTCTGGTCAGCCAGGGGCAAACGTTCAAGTTCGTTTACGGGGGGTTGGTTCAATAGGTGCAGGATCGAATCCGTTATATGTAGTGGATGGTATGTTCATTAATGCTGGCGATCTTTCAGCTCTTACAACTACTACAAACGTATTAGCTGGTATTAATGAAAACGATATTGAAAGTGTTACAGTTTTAAAGGATGCTGCAGCAACAGCTATCTACGGTTCAAGAGGATCTAATGGTGTTATTGTAATTACAACCAAAAGAGGTAAAGCTGGCAAAACACAAGTTAGGTTTGATGCAGAGGTTGGATCAACTTCCAATTTGAAAATACCTGATGCGGGAAGGCAACTTAATGGTGATCAATATGGTATGCTACTTCAGGAAGGTTTAACAAATGCAGGCTACAGTGCAAAATCAAACCCTACGTTGCAAAGTGTACTAACAGGTTATGGAATTGGTGGGCCTACTAACGACTGGTATAAATTAGTAACTCGGAAAGGTAAGCAAGAACAATATAATGTTTCAATTAACGGTGGTAATGAAAGCACTAAAATATTTTCTTCTCTTGGATATTTTAACCAAGAAGCAACAACAGTTGCATCAAGTTTAAAAAGGTTTTCTGGTTTGTTAAATATCGACCACAACATAAGCAAAAGGATTACACTAAACAGCGGTATAAATGTTTCAAACGTAAATCAATATACACCTTCAAATGGTGGTGCTTTTGCAAGCCCGGTGTTGGCAAGTTATTTTTTACGTCCACAACAATTAGCGTATAATCCTGATGGTTCATTAAATTCTTCACGAGTAGGAAATACAAATTTCCCAGATATTTATAATCCTTTGTATATAGCAGCTAATGATAAAAAATTTGACTCTCAGACCAGAGCTTTAGTTAGCGAACAGTTGAAGTGGAACATTTGGGACGAGTTGAAATTTACTACTTATGGCAGCATTGATTATAATTTAACTGAAGAACAAGTATACAATAACCCTATTATGGGTGATGGAAGAACTTCTGGTGGTAGGGCTTATGATTATTCTACTAGATATTTCAACTGGCTTACAAGAAATCAGTTATCCTATCGCTATAATGTAAAAGGGGTTGAAGATTTTTATATCGATGCCAATATCGGTTATGAGGCTCAACGTTCGCAAGGTTATTTTATCAGAACTAATTCTAATGGCTTTCCTGCAACCCAACCATTGTTAACTGCTTCAGTAAATGCATCAACTCCCGTTTTAGGCAATGCCACATTTAGTAATTACGCATTCGCTTCTATTTATTCTCTTGCTACAGTTAACTTTAAAAACCGTTACAGTTTAAGTGGTACTTTTAGAAGAGATGGTTCGTCGGTTTTTGGTGAAAATAATCGTTATGGTAACTTTTATTCAGTTGGAGGTGCATGGAATATTGACCAAGAAGACTTTTTTAAAGCACAAAATTCTGTGTCATCGTTAAAACTACGTGCTTCAACTGGTACAACAGGTAATGCACAAGGTTTGGGTAACTATTCGGCAAGGCAAACGGCAGGTTATGGTGTAAATTATGCAGGTGCCAACGGGCAAAACTATAATACCGTTGGAAATCCAAGTTTAACCTGGGAGTCTGCACATAAAAACGACGTTGGCCTTGATATAGGTTTTTTTAGAGACCGCTTAACTTTAACAGTTGATTATTACAATAATAACATTAACAAATTAATACAAGCGGCACCAATATCTTTAACTACTGGTTTTGGTACTATCACTGAAAATGTTGGGGCAATGAAAAACAGGGGTGAGGAAATATCCATAAAAGGAATTCCGATCAGAACTCATGATTTTATTTGGACCACTAATTTTAATATAGCATTTAATAAAAACACGGTTACCTCACTGGTTAACCATGCTTCTTATGTCAATTCTGTTTATCACGTTGTAGAAGGGGAGGATTACTATACTTATTATGCACGTGCTTATGCAGGAGTTGACCAAGCAAATGGTAATGCACTTTGGTACACTGATGCTACAAGAACTGCTACTACAAGCGTTTATAATAATGCTGCACGTATAGATAAATACCAGGCAGATCCTAAATATTTTGGAGGCTTTAACAACAGTTTTAGTTTTAAAGGAATTACTTTGGCCGCAGATTTTTATTATAATTTTGGTAACAGGATTAGAGATAGTTGGAATAATTACTTGGTTGATGGTAATAGCTATACTTTTAATAAATATACTTATGAACTTAACCGTTGGACTACACCAGGACAGGTAACCGATGTTCCTAAATACGTAGCAGGCGGTATTCCTGGCAATGCATCTAATTCATTTTCAACAAGGTTCTTATATTATGGTGACTATATCAGATTGAAAAATGTTAGTATCGGTTATGATTTTAAAAATATTAATTATCTAAAAAAATATGGCATAACCAGATTGTATTTGTATGGCAGAGGAACTAATGTTTGGACTAAAACTTACGATAAACGTTTACCTTTTGATCCCGAAGTTGGTTTTAGTGGCGCAGGTAATGGTACATTGGAGGGACAAAGTAATTTGGAAATTCCTCAAGTCAAAACATTCACTATTGGTTTAAATATTGGATTATAATAATTGTTAAAATGAGAAATTTAAAATATATATATATAATACTTGCATTTGTTATTGGATTAACATCTTGCAAAAAGTCCTTTTTGGATGAAAAGCCGCCTTCTGCTGATCCTGTTACAGTAGCTATTAAAACAGAAAACGATTTGGCGGACGCTGTAAATGGCATGTATAATTCTATGCGTTCAACTAATTCGTTCGGGACTAATGTGCCTATTTTGGGCGATGAACTTGCAGACAATGCTTATGTGAGTTCGTCCAATTCTGGTTATTTCCAGGCTGAACAAAACTATCTTTTGCTTGCAGTGAATGCAGAAGCACAAAGCATTTATTCTCAATGTTATTATAGTATCCTGCAAGCTAATAGAATAATTTACGCTGCTAATACTTTGCCTTCCTCAAATAATGTTCTACAGCTCAAAGGAGAAGCTTACACATCAAGGGCTTTAAATTATTTAACACTGGTTAATTTTTTTGCGTCTCCTTATACTGCTAATCCTAACGCCGCAGGTGTACCATTGGTTACAGCCCCAACAAATATTACAGGGCCGTTTTCAAAACCAGCCAGAGCTACGGTAGGTGCTGTTTACACAAAAATCATCAGTGATTTAGATAGTGCTTATGCAATAATGCCTACTGGTTCTACCAGTTTACATGCAACCAATTCTAATTATATTGCAAAATATGCTGCTAAAGCGATCGAAGCGAGAGCTTACCTTTATAAAGGTGATTATGCTAATGCACGTGATGCTGCTTTGTTAGTCGTTCAAAATGGTGCTTACTCACTAACGCCATCTACAAGTTTAATTAGCTATTGGGCAAGCCCGGCAGCAGCAACTAATAAAGTTGAAACTATATTTGAACTTGCATTAAACTTAGCAACAAATAATGGAACGGGCGGGGTAGATTATTTTTATAATCAAGCTGGATATGGACAAAATTTAATATATCAAGATCTTTATAATCAATATTCCTCTACTGATGCACGAAGAAGTCTGTTTTTAACTAATAGTCAAACAAGAGGTTCTGTTATTGTATTAAACAAATATTCAAATACAACTAATACTGCAGATAAGGATGATATTAAAATAATCCGATATGCTGAAGTATTGTTAACATTAGCTGAAGGATATGCTCGTAGCGGAGATAATGTTAATGGCTTGTTATATCTAAATCAAGTTGTGCAAAAGCGCGATCCTTCCTTTGCAGGTTACACCTCAACTGGTACTCAGCTTGCAAATGATATTGTTGCAGAAAGAAGAAAGGAACTTGTAGGCGAAGGATTACGTTTGTTTGATCTTAACCGTTTACAATTACCTATAAATAGACCAACACAAAGCAATATTTACAGTACTTTACAAGTAATTCCATTTACAGATTACAGAAGGTTATTGCCTATACCACAAGTTGAAGTTGATGCTAACCCAGCTACAACTCAAAACCCAGGTTATTAGTAGTAAGTTGTTTTACAACCACAATTAAACAAACAGATAAGGCTTCTAACAAGAAGCCTTATCTGTTATAAAAGATTTGATATAATTAGTTGGTACTGTTTCCAAATGTATGATGCCTATAAAAGCCAATAATATTTTTTCAAATTACAACTTAAATTTAGCTGTAGAAATGAAAACACCTGTTCCGATTTTATCTGTTTTTTAAACCAAAAAAATTCATCATACATTTAGAAACACAACCAATTAGTTAAAACCTACATCTATAAGTAAAAAACACTTTGAAAATAATATATGAAAAAGTTCCTTTTCATCCTACTATTTACGTTGGTTTATGGAAATGTATTAAAGGCTCAATTTTATCTAAATAATTTAAATGGTACTGCTTTTAAAGAACAAAATTATACTGATGTTAAAGGTTCGCCTTATGTAGTTGATGATTGGTCTGTTGGTACTGTTCTAACTAGGAAAGGTACTTACAATAACATTAACTTAAAGTACAGTGAGCTTGATGATCAGCTTTTTTTTAAAGGTAAAGATCAAGAAATGATGCAATTCGCGGATCAGGTTAAAGAATTCACCCTGTCTTATAAAAAAGATGATAAACAATTATTAGTTCATTATAGAAACGGCTATACCAATATTGCCGGAGTCAATAATAACACTTATTTCGAAATTTTAGCAGATGGGAAATTCCAATTGTTGAGGAAAGCTACTAAAAAGGTTAAACAAGAAATAACTTACGGCTCTACAGAACCAAATAAAAGCTTTATAACAACGGTTAAATATTATATCGTAACTTCAGAGAAAGGTATTTTGATTAAAAAAGATAAAAAATCAATACTATCTGTTTTAGGGGACAAGGAAAGTCAATTAGAAGTTTACGCAAAAGCTAACAACATTGACTTTAAAAGTGATGAGGACTTAGCAAAGCTGATTAACTATTATAACTCTATTTAGCTGGTTTATTATTGTATATGGTTAGTGAAATCGAAGTTATCAATGCAAATTAATATTTACCATTACAGCTTTCAATATTTCTTTTACCAACTAAATTTAGTAAGTATTAAGGTTGTGTTACAAAATAAGATGTTTGTGCAAAACGCTAAATTTATATGGATAAAAGAAGCATGACAATTGAAGGCTACAGCCTCACAATTTAATTGGTACTTTTACAAAGAAGGGCTAACTTTAAATTAAAGTTAGCCCTTCTTTATTTTTCACTTAAATTGTTCTACCCATTCACCGCTCAATCTTCTACAGCAACTTCCTGTTTTCCATTTTTTGCATAAAAATTGTAAACCAGCTTAAAGTTAATCGGTAAAAGAAGCAAGGTTAAGATAAACCCAAAAGTAGATTATCAGAACAGTAAGCGTTCTAATGTTTCTTAAAATAGTTAAGACTAATAGTAAAGCTTTTAAAGAGCAACATTTCTCTCCAGGATTAATTTACACACCTATCTTACCTCGTTGTTTCATCCGTTTTTCGATAAGCCCAGCCAAAAATCAGTGGGAAAACCCATAAACTAAAAACCATGGCACAAAGGATGCCGCCAATAACGACCCGGGCCAATGGCCTGGAACTTTCGGAGCCGATACCATGTGAAACAGCTGCCGGAAATAAACCAATGGCGGCCATCAGGGCAGTCATCATCACCGGCCTGATCCGGGAATTTACCCCTAACTTTAAAGAAGTATATAAAGATTGGTGCTGGCCTTTAAACCTGTCAATATTCTGTTTAAACACGGTGATGAGCAATACGCCGTCCTGGATACAAATACCAAACAAGGCAATAAAACCAATACCGGCAGAAATACTGAAATTAGTACCAGTTATCAGCAAAGCCAGGATACCGCCGACAATGGCAAAAGGCACGTTCAGAAATACCAAGGCTGCATCTTTAATATCGCCAAACATAACATAAAGCAGTAAAAAAATAAGTGCCAAGCTGATAGGGACTACTTGGGCAAGGCGTTTTTCTGCCCGTTGCTGGTTTTCAAAATCACCTTGCCAGGCCAGGTGGTAACCGCGTTTTACTTTAACCTTGGTGACTACTTTTTGTTGCGCTTCGGCTATTGTGCTGCCCATGTCCCGGCCGCGTACAGAAAATTTGAGGGTTGCATAACGTTCGTTCGCATCCCTGAAAATTAAACAAGGGCCTGTTTTTTGGCTGATTGCCGCTATTTCTTTAATCGGCACTTTTGTCCCGCTTTGGGTAGGCACCAATAGGTTTCCAATATCTTCAGGCGTTCTTCTGTATGCTTCCGGGAAACGGATACGGATATCAAACGTGCGTACGCCTTCATATAAGGTAGAAGCGGCCGTACCGCCGATAGCCATGGATATAACTGAATTGGCATCAGCGGTAGCTACACCGTACTGGGCCATTTTTTGCTGATCAAGTTTGATATCCAGTTCCGGCAATCCTATACTTTTTAGCACGCCCAAATCTGCAATGCCTTTAACCCCTTTTAATACGTTATAAACTTCATTTACTTTTCCTTCTGCATAATTCAAAGAATCACCATAAACTTTTACAACGATAGAACCTTTTACACCCGAAACCGCCTCTTCCACATTATCGCTAATGGGCTGGGAAAAGTTAAGGTCGGCACCCGGAAGTACGGATAGTTTTGTGTTCATCTGGTCAATCAGTTCTTCCTTGGTAATTTTGGGCTTCCAATCATCTTCCGGATACATAATCACATCAAATTCGTTATTGTAAAATCCGGCTACGTCCGTACCGTTATCCGGCCGACCGGTTTGAGATACGGCGTATTGCACCTGCGGAAAAGACATTAATATCTGTCGGACTTTTTTTGATGTTTCTACGGATTTATCAAGCGATATGCTATAAGGCAATTGAACCCTCAGCCATATCGAACCTTCATTCAATTCGGGCAAAAACTCGCTGCCTAAAAAGCTGAACGAGAATAAGCCTATTACCATGGCAATTAACGAAGTGATGACCACCAATTTTTTATACCTAAAAGAAGTAGTAAACCCGAAAAGCATAAACTTTGTAAGGTTGTGCACAAAAGGGTTATGCTTTTCGTGTACGTTTTTATTAAGAAGCATGCTGATCAGTACGGGTACTAAAGTAAGCGTGGTGATTAACGCGCCAAGCAGGGCAAAGCCCAAGGTAAAAGCAAGCGGCGAAAACAGCTTGCCTTCTACTTTTTGAAAGGCAAATACGGGCAACAAGCCTGTGATGATGATGAGTTTGGCAAAAAATATAGCCTTGCCCAGGTTGGCGCTGTTGTTTTTGATCAGGCCGAGTTTGATTTTTTTGTTAAACCGGTCCATACCTAATTGTACGGCTTCATGGTCTAAAATAACAAACATTCCTTCCGTCATTACCACCGCGCCATCTATAATGATCCCGAAATCTACCGCGCCTAAGGAGAGCAGGTTGGCAGACATGCCCATCAGGTGCAAACAGATAAATGCAAATAACAACGCCAGGGGTATGATGATAGAAACGATGAGCGTGGTACGCCAGTTGAACATAAAAATGGATACCAAAAAGGTTACCAGCAAGATCCCTTCGATCAGGTTGTGCAGCACGGTGTGGGTTGCAAAACCGATGAGGTTTGAACGGTCGTAATAAGGCACAATCTTGGTATCGGCCGGCAAAACCTCATTATTGATCTTGTTGATCTCTTCTTTTAAAGCAGCCAAAACTTCGGTAGGGTTTTGGCCTTTCCGCATTACGATAATTGCCTCTACTGCGTCTGCATCGTCAATTACCTTTCTTTTGCCGTTTTTATCAATTATTGCATCGCTTCTGCCTACCCAACCCAACCGTGGCACATTTGATATGGAAACGGTTGCCACATCGTTCACAATTACAGGCACGCCGTTGTTGTTGCTTACCACAACATTTCCGATCTGGTTGATATCCTGCAATAACCCTAAACCCCTTACCGCAAAAGCCTGGTTGTTCTGGATGATCATGTCGCCGCCAACATTGATATTTGTTTTTTGAACGGCAGCAAAAACGTCTAAAGGCGTAATGCCCAAAGTAGTCAGTTTGCCTGGGTCAACTGTTATTTCATAGGCTTTTGTTTTACCGCCAAAACTGTTGATATCGCCAATGCCCTGGATAGCCCTTAAACGGCGGTCTATCACCCAATCCTGTATGGTTTTTAGCTCTCTTACATCTCTTACAGAACTTTTCAGCGTGTACCTGAATATCTCGCCTGTTGGGCCAACCGGCGGCTGTACCGACGGGGTAATACCGTTAGGCAAAGTAGCATTGGTTAATAAATTATACACTTGCTGCCTGGCTTCCTGGTCTAATACATTATCCTCAAAAATCACCTTTACGTAGCTTAAACCAAAAATGGTGGAAGAACGAAGGCTGGCTTTCTTTTGAACCGGGTTTAAAGCAATTTCTATCGGGATAGTTACGAGTTTTTCAACCTCTTCGGCACTTTGGCCCGGCCATTGGGTTATAATGTCCACCTCGGTATTGGTAACATCCGGAAAAGCCTCAATAGGCATCTGCATAAAAGTAATGATACCTGTAATTACCAATGCCGCCGCAAGAAATAGAATGAGGTATTTGTTTTTTAATGAAAACCCAATGATACCTCTGAGAACCTTTATCATTTCTGTTTGTCTGAAGATGAAGAAATTAGCTGTTTAAAGAGCCGTAAATAAGGATGGCATTTGATGTGATTACCCTTTCGCCGGGTGCAAGGCCACTTTTGATATATGCCGTGTTTCCGTTCGTGCTGATGATATCTACCGGCCTGATCTGTACATCCTTTTCGCCTTTTATTATAACAACGTAATACTGGCTGTGGTCAAAAACAAGGGCATGGCTCGAAACAGAGATAGCCTGTTTGTTTTCATTATTGTTTACACTAACTGTGGTAAACATTTGCGGCTTTAACAGGTAGCCCGGGTTATTTAAAACAACCCTCATTTTCATCACTTTCGTGGTTGGGTCAATCACGTTCATGATCTCATTGATATTGCCCTTAAAAACCTTGTCAGGATAAGAAATGGTAGTTACATCAACGGGATCGCCCTGGTGCACTTTGCCAATATTTTCTTCATAAACGTTGGCTTGCACCCACACATTTTTAAGATCGGAAATGGTAAAAAGGCCAGTACTGTTGTCCGTGCGGATGGCCATCCCATTGGTTACGTTTTTTTGAACAACAAAACCTTCTATCGGTGCTTTAATTACATACTCTCCGTTTGGGTTGTTGCCGTTGATGCTCAGTATCTTTTGCGCCGCAGTCCTGGCCGCTACCGCTTGCTGGTAGGCAGATTCTGCATTGGTTATATCCACTTGCGATGCCAGGCCGCTTTTGTAAAGGTCTTTTTGCTGCGATAATTGCCTGGCCGTTAAACGCACGGAAGCTTGGGCATCAACCAGTGCCGAGTTATAGTTGGCCACTTCGGCACTTTTAATAATCCCCAAAGTTTGGCCTGCATGTACATAATCCCCCGGCATAACATTAACGTTCTGTACGTTCCCGCTAACCAATGGAAAAACATTGACTACATTATTGGTATTAAAATCTACAATGCCGTTAAATTTTAAAACGTCAACAATGTTTGAAGTTTTTACGGTATCTATCGTCAGTGTTTTTAATAAAGAATCAGGGATTACGTAAGGAACACGTACATCGCTGGTTGTATCTTTTGGTTTGCACGAAAACAGGTTTAACAATACACAGCAAACAGTAACTGTTTGGATGCTGTTTTTAAGGGTACTTTTTTTCATAAAAATTATATTAGAAAAAACAGTTGCTATTGGTTAAAGAAAGGCGTACCGGTAACAAAATTAAGTTGCTCTAACGACGTAACCCGGTTAAGCTGGATGTTATTTAGCTGAAGTACATTTGTTTTGTAAGAATCATAAAAATCCAAAAACTCCAGCAAGCTGATGTTGCGTTTTGCATAGTTTAAAAACACTTCTTGTATCAAATGATTAAAGTCGGCTTTAAACTTGGGGTCGAACGTTTTGTATAAACTTTCCAGCCTTAGCGCTCCTTTGTAATTAGTGGAAACATCCATCGCAACCTGGTTCTGCACATTCTCCAAATCAACCTTGCTTTGGTCAACCGCTATCCGGGCCTGTTTAATGGCGCCCTGGTTACGGTTAAAAAACGGCAGGTTAAACTCAATTCCGCCACCCAGATAATTATTGCCGTAAGAGCCAAGCCTGTCAAAATTAAGCGACAGTGAAAAATCAGGCACGGCAATCGCTTTCTGCAAGCTTAAATTAGTGCTGTTGTAGGCTACGGTGGTTTTTGCCAGTTTAAGGTCGTACCGGTTTACATAGGCCGAATCCAACAATTGCATGTAGGGCATACTGGCTACAATAGTTTTGCCGCTGTACATATCTTCGTCAACCAAAGGAACGATATATACAGCCGGGGAAGCCCGTATCAGCATTTTAAATTCACTTTGCGTCGTATCAATGTTGACCTGAAGGTTATTGTATTCTACTTGTAACGAGTACAATTGCGACTGGATACGCAACACTTCCTTTTCGGCAATGTTGCCTTTTGCGTACTGCTCCCGAAAAGCGGTTAGGAGTTTAGACAGGGAATTTATTTCCTGGTTATAAACCAAAGAAGACTGTTCCTGAAAATAAATACTGTAAAAATCATTTCTTAAAGTAAATTTAAGTGTGCGCAGGAAATCAAAAAACTGGTACCGCGCTTGCTCTACACCAATTTTTGCCAACTGTATATTTTTGTTTCGCTTGCCGGCAGTTGTAAAAAGCTGTGAAAAATTAAAAGAGTTTTCTTTGTAGGCCGGCCCCTGACTTATATCCGTGGCATATATGCCGTTTGAATAATTGAAATCAGGGTTAGGAAATAATTTTGCAGTGATG
The DNA here is from genome assembly GCA_964244955.1 of uncultured Sphingobacteriaceae bacterium. Classification (GTDB taxonomy): domain Bacteria; phylum Bacteroidota; class Bacteroidia; order Sphingobacteriales; family Sphingobacteriaceae; genus Mucilaginibacter_A. Next base: position 50,077 of record CAXTKQ010000001.1, read on the forward strand.
ATTGCAGCGGTAGCATTGTCTATGTTATAACGCTGGGCAATTATTTGCAGGTTGTTTTTTAAAAACTGGTCCTCAGCTTGTTTAACCGTTAATTTTAAAGTATCGGTGGTTTGCAGCGGTGATTGGGCAGAGGCAGGTTTTACGGCAGCTATCAACCCAAACAAACATAAAAAAATAGCTGCTACTGATTTTCTATGCATCTTCAGTATATTTTTAACAAACATACGGGCCAAAAACAAGCGCAAGATTAAACCTGGATTAGAATTTCAACCAGTTTGTGCGGATAGAAGACGGCCTGTTTCTAGTTGAGTTATTTTTTTGATGCTTCTTTTATGCCCATAAATTTGGTGGTTGAAATTATAACCGGTACAAAAACCTCAAAAAAAACCACACTAATTTTTATGCGGTAAAAGAAGCATGGGAAATAAACGGGACAAAACTTAAATAGGCTTAACAAACGCAGGCACCAATTTTATGGGCATAAAAGAAGCATTGGGTTTTGGTTGAACAAAATTTAAGCAGGCCAAAGGCTTGTTAAAATGTGATGGTAAAAACCGTGCCCGCGCCCACAACAGAATTAAAGCTGATTTTTCCGTTGAACAAGCGCACCACTTTATCGGCAATGTACAGCCCAATGCCGCTGCCCAAAAAGCCATAAGCATTTTCCCCTCTGTAAAAAGGGTTAAAAACATGGTGGCGGTTTGCTTCCGGGATGCCAATCCCCTGGTCTTTTACTTGTATTTGCATCCCTTTGTCATCTGCAGCCAGCGTAAGCTGCACCGGTTTATGGCCCGAAAACTTAAAAGCGTTCCCGATGATGTTGTTGAGGGCAATGACCAGCAACTGGCGGTTTACCGATAAATTAAGGTAGGTTTCATCTTCCGGCAGTTTTTGCATCAAAACGTTCAGCACGTTTTTGCCATACTTTTCGTTCCAGTAATTTTGCAGCTCCCAAATTAAATCATCAACCCGGATGGTTGATTGTTTGGCAATGGTATAATCTGCATCCACTTGGGCCAGCTCCATCAAACTGCTGATGGTTTCTTTTAAATTTTCTGAGTGGGAGAGTACAGACCTGAGCAGCGTTTTGTATTCTTCCCCGCTCCGGGGATGGTACAAGGCAACCTCAATCTCCCCGATAATGCTGGTAACCGGTGTCCGCAGTTCGTGCGAGGCATTGGCAATATACGTTTTTTGCATTTCAAAAGCGTTTTCCAAATGCTCCAGCAACTGGTTAAAGCTAAAAGCCAGCTCGCCGATTTCGTCTTTGCTGTTCCCTTCTTTTACCCGCAGGTTTAGGTTGGTTGCCTTGATCCGCTGCATTTGCTTCACTACCTTTTTTAACGGAAGTAAAGCCTCCTGTGCAAACCACCTGCTGATTAGAAACAAACTGATGCCAACCGAGATAAACAAAAAAAGCATAATTTCCCGCATCTGTTTCAGCCGGTGCAAGCCTTCCAGGTCTTTTGCCGATACCAGGATCACAAAATTGCCCTGGTTGTCTTTGTAATAAATGCCTACGGTTTGCCTGTCGCCTTCCACAAGCTGCATGTAATTGTTTTTTCGGACCTGATTGATAATGCCGGAAGCCCAGTACTGCAATTTATCCTGTATAAAAGCAGCATTGTTGTCGCTGTTATAAATCCTGACGATCTCTCCCGGCAGCTCATTCAAATAAAGTACCCTAACTTTATTAAGCGAATCTGTTGATATTTCGTCGGCTTCTAAATAAAGCCTGGCGGTAACCGTTGCCCTTTCCTTTAAATGGGCATAAAAATCATTGCGGAAAAAAACAACAAACGAAAGATAGATGGCAATAAAAACAGCCAGCAATACCCCGGAACTGATCAGGGTAAAATAAAGGGAAAGCCGGTTTTTAATCTTCATTGCCGGTAATTTTATTTAAAAATATAGCCTTTGCCAATCACCGTATAAATAAGTTTCCGATCGAAGCCTTTTTCTATTTTTTTGCGCAGGTAGTTCACGTAAACATCAATCATATTGGTGCCGGTATCAAAATCAATGCCCCAAACTTCTTTTGCAATTAACTGCCTGGAAAGGATTTTATTTTTATTTTTGATGAACAAGACTAATAAATCAAATTCTTTTGCGGTTAAATTAATAGCGTGTCCGGCCCTTTTTGCTTCATAGTTTAGCGTGTTTAAAACGATGTCTTCAAATTCAAGCAAATGGGTATCGTTTTGCTTTTTTCTCCTTAGCAAAGCTTCTATCCGGGCCAGCAATTCGCTGAAATGAAACGGTTTAAGCAGATAATCATCGGCCCCGGCCTTTAGCCCTTTCACTTTATCGTCAACCGTTCCTAAAGCAGTAAGCATCAGGATCGGAACTTGTTCATTATTGGCACGGATCTGTTTGCATACCTCAATACCGTTAACATATGGCAGCATGATATCTAAAATAATCAGGCCGTATTCTTTGTTCAGCCCGTACTTTAATCCTGCTGCACCGTCTTTTGCCAGTTCAACCATGTATTGGTTTTCTTCCAACCCTTTTTTAATAAATGAAGCCACACTGTCGTCATCTTCAACTAAAAGTATATTGACCATCAATTTCCCCCTAATTAAATGTAACGAAAATAGCAGATGTGCTTTTATAAAAAAAGCCGGTTGTTTAATCAGGCAAAGCGCATGCTTCTTTTACTGCCTTAAATTTAGGGTTGGTTTTTGTGTGATGACCACAAAATTAATAGGCATAAAAGAAGCATGTTTGTTGCCAACGCAAAGGGTTGTTTTAGGTTGATTAGAAACCCAAACATTTATTGCCCACCGGCTGGTGCTTCTTTTATGCCATTAAAAATGTTACTTACTTGCTCACCGCACCAATTTTTTGCAGCAGCTTCCGGTTTTCCCGCTTGTGCATAAAACTATACACCATTTTATAAATAATTGGTAAAAGAAGCAAGGTCAGGATGGTGGAAGTAACCAAACCGCCAATCACCACAATAGCCAAAGGTTTTTGCGTTTCGGAGCCGATGCCGGTAGAAATTGCAGCCGGCATTAAACCAATGGCGGCCATCAAAGCGGTCATCACCACAGGGCGTACACGGGACAGAACGCCGGTTAAAATAGCTTCATCTATTTGCACGCCTTCCAATATATTTTTGCGGAAAACCGAGATCAGGATTACACCATTTTGGATACAAACACCAAACAGCGCGATAAAACCGATACCTGCCGAAATACTGAAATTGGTATTGGTGATGTGCAAAGCCAAAATACCGCCGATCAAAGCAAAAGGCACGTTCAGGATTACCAATACGGCATCTTTTACATTGCCAAAAGTGGTAAACAGGATCAGAAAGATCACCAATAAACAGATTGGGACAACATTGGCCAAAGTATGCGATGCGCGGATCTGGTTTTCAAACTCGCCGTTCCAGGTGGTGGTGTAGCCTTGGTCAAATTTTACCGCCTGGTTTACTTTCTGCTGTGCTTCGGCAATGGTGCTTCCCAAATCGCGGCCACGTACCGAGAATTTTACGGCGATGTAACGCATGTTGTTGTCGCGGTAAATAAAGGCCGGGCCAGTCAACTTGGTAATTTGTGCAATTTCTTTGATAGCAATTTTAGAACCGTTTAAAGTTGGCACCATCAGGTTTTCAATCTTTTCTTCGGTATCGCGGTAATCTTTTTGGTAGCGGATCCGAATGTCGAACTTCCTTTCGCCCTGGTACAAAGTGGTTGCCGCTTTTCCGCCGATTGCCATCTCGATCACCGAGTTGGCATCGGCCGTAGAAATGCCATACAAAGCCATCTTGCTTTGGTCCAGTTCGATCCTAAATTCGGGCTGGCCCAAGTTTCTGAGTATTCCCAAATCTTCCACACCCTGAACTTTACTTAAAACGCGCATTACTTCATCGGCTTTTCCATCCAAAACTTTAAAATCGGTGCCGAAAATTTTTACGGCCATTGAAGCCGGAACACCTGCCACCGCTTCGGCCACATTATCAATAATCGGCTGCGAATAGTTAAAGATAATTCCAGGAAATTGGCTCAGCTTTTTGTCCATCTGCGCAATCAGTTCTTCCTGGGTGATGTTTCGTTTCCACTCGTCTTTTGGCAAAAGATCAACCTGGATTTGCACGTTAAAAAAACCTTTCGGGTCGGTTCCGTCGTTCGTCCGGCCAACTTGCGACATGGTTTGTTTAACCTCTGGGAACGAACCCAAAATACTGCGCATCTTATTGGTGGTGCTGACGGAACTTTCCAGCGACGTACTCATTGGCAATTGTGCCGTAACCCACAATGCGCCTTCGTTTAACTGCGGCAAAAACTCCGTCCCTAATAATTTGGCCGAAGCAAAAGTAAGCGCCATAAAAACTAAAGCCACAATCAAGCTTAGCTTCTGGTTTTTGTAGGTGAAATTGAACATCTTGTGGATGCCGTTTTCAAAGAACAATACAATCGGGTTGTGTTTTTCGCGAACGTTTTTTCGGAGTAAAATGCTGGATAACGCCGGAACTAAAGTCAACGTAAAAATCAAAGCGCCCAGCAAGGCAAAGCTCAACGTGTAGGCCAAAGGCGAGAACATTTTGCCTTCCACTTTTTGAAAAGCGAAAATTGGCATCAAACAGGTGAGGATGATGAGTTTGGAGAAGAAGATCGCTTTCCCCATTTCTGTACCCACATTTTTGAATAAGCCCAACTTGGCCAGCTTGTTAAATTTTTCCATGCCCACCTCTTTGGCCTTGTGGTCCAGCGCGACGTAAATCCCCTCGACCATTACCACGGCCCCGTCTATGATGATCCCAAAATCAACCGCACCCATAGAAAGTAAATTGGCGCTCATGCCTTTCAGCCTCAAACAAATAAAGGCGAACAATAAAGCTAAAGGAATAATGATGGCTACCGTTAGTGTGGTGCGCCAATCGGCCATAAACAAAAACACAATCACGGTTACCAGCACAATCCCTTCGATCAAGTTATGGATAACGGTGTGCGTGGCAAAATCCATCAAAGTGGTACGATCATAAAAAACATCAATTTTGGTGTCTTTCGGCAGGATATGGGCGTTCAAATCCTTTACTTTGTCCTTAATCCGTACCAAAACATCGGATGGGTTTTCGCCTTTGCGCATCACCACAATACCTTCAATGGCGTCGTTGTCTTTATCGCGCCCAACCTGGCCCAAGCGTGGCAACCCACTTTCGTGGATGTCGGCCACGTTTCGCGCTAAAATCGGTACGTTGTTTACGTTTTTGATGATGATATTTTGGATCTCGCTGATGTTGTTGATCACTCCAATCCCCCTAACCACATAAGCCTGGTTGTTTTTTTCGATCACATCGCCGCCCACGTTAATATTGCTGCGGTTAATGGCATTGTAAACATCTAAGGAAGTTAAGCCGTATTTTTGAAGCAGGGCAGGGTTTACGCTTACCTCAAAATCTTTTTCTTCCCCACCAAAACTGTTGACATCGGCAACACCGGGAATGGCCTTAAACTGGCGGTCTAAAACCCAATCCTGTATCTCGGTCAGGTCATGTATACTTCTGATCTTGCTTCTCAGTGTATAACGGAAAATTTCACCGGTTGGGCCGTACGGCGGTTCTACTTCCGGTTTTACGCCATCAGGCAAATCGGCATTCAGCAACCGGCTTAAAACCTGCTGGCGCGCGAAGGCATCGTCCACATCGTCATCAAAAATAATGCGGACGTAAGACAAGCCGAAAGAAGAGGTGGTGCGCAGGTTGGATTTTTTCTGGACCGAATTCAGCACCGTTTCCATCGGGATGGTGATCATCCTTTCCACCTCTTCCGCACTACGGCCGGGCCATTGCGCAATGATGATGATCTGCGTGTTGGTTACATCGGGGAAAGTTTCGATCGGCGTATTCAGATAGCTCCAAACACCAAGCAGGGCAAGTACGCCCGTTAAAAAGAACACTAAAAAACGGTGCCTTAACGAGAAGTAAATTATATTTTTAATGAAACTGTTCATTGTTGGTTATGAGTTAAAATCGTTCTCTTTTTTTCGAAAATGGTTTCATTGCAATTTGTCTTGCAATTACTTAAGCCTGGTTAAATTTTGTCCTGTTTGTTTCCGATGCTTCTTTTAGCACCTAAATTTTGAAATCCCGGTGCTTTGTTCTACCTGTGCCACTAATAGAAACCAATTTTATAGGCATAAAAGAAGCATGTTGATTTTATGGCAGAAATTTAAACTGGCCCTTGCTAAAGCTTTTATTCTTCCGTCAGCGCATCGTACAACAACAATTGGTTTTTAGAAACCAACAGTTCTCCAGCTTTCAATCCTGACGACAGGTAGCTCACGTTATCTACTGTTTTTATCACATTAACTTCGCGCACCTCTAATTCGCACTTGCTTTTGTAAACCACCACAAAGTTTTTGCTATCGTTAAAAATAATGGCAGAAGCCGGTACGGTTACTGATCGCGTTTGCTCGCTGTTGGTGATGACAACTGAAGTAAACATTTCCGGTTTCAGCAGCATGTTTGGGTTAGGCAGCGTGATTTTTACTTTCATCACTTTGTTGTCCGGGTCCAACACTGAACTTACTTCGTTTACTTTGCCCGGAAAAATTTTGCCCGGATAAGCAAGCGTAGATACTTTGGCTGCATAACCTTGTTTTACTTTAGAAATATCACTTTCAAAAACGTTGGCCCAGATCCAAACATCTTTCATATCCGAAATGGTGAACATACTGGCCGCATTGTCCTGCCGGATAAAGCTTCCGGGCGTAACGGTTTTTTCTACAATATAACCGCCTTCTGATGCTTTGATTACATATTGGCCGCTTGCGCTCGTGTTGCCACGGCCGTTAATAGAAAGTTGTTCCTGGATTTTCGTGCTGGCGGCCTGGGCTTTGTTGTAGTTTTCTTTGGCTTCGGTATAATCTCGCTCACTGGAAATACCGTTTTTATACAGGTATTCTGTTTGCGCCAACTGGCGTTTGGCAATAGCAAGGTCAGAATTTGTGGCCGATAAATCGGTATAGCTGCCTGCCACGTCTGCACTTCGCATCACGGCCAAAACCTGGCCTTTGCTTACTTTATCGCCCAAAGAAACCCTGACGTCTGTAACTTGCCCGCTGGAAAAAGGATAAACTTTGACTACGCGGTTTTCATCAAAAGAAACCTCTCCGGATAGTGTAAGCTCATCTTGCATATTGGTTGTTTTAACCGTATCAATACTGATGATCTTGGCCAAAGAATCGGTGATGCAAACCGCTTTTTTTTGTGCCACTTCTTCTTTTTTATGTTCGCAGGAAGTTAAAAACACCAATACGGAGAAACCGGCTATTAATTCTCTTTTCATTTTTTATCGAGTAGGGTTATTTTTTTAAGGGTTGATTACGGTAGAGCCAACATTAAAGTTAAGGTCGGCAATGGCTTTTTGCAGGTTGTATTCCTGCTGGATCACTTTCAGTTTGGTGTCTTTGTACGATTCAAAAAAGTCAACAAATTCAACCAAACCCATTTGTCTCGAACGGTAAGCCTGAACCACGTTTCCAAACAACTTATCGTAAGTGTTATAAAACGCTAAGTTATTTTTAGAGAACAATTGCAGGCTTAAATTATATTGTTCTACAGCCGTTACCACATCATTGCGTACTTGCAGGTCGCTGTTTTTAAGCACATTTTCCTGGTTTTGGATATTAAATTTTGCCGATTTGATATTGCCCTGGTTGCGGTTGAAAAACGGCAGCGGCAGGCTGATGGCCAAACCATAATAATTGGGCACGTAGTTACTGGCGCGGTCATAATCCACACCAATAGAAACATCAGGCACGGCAAGTGCTTTTTGGTACGATAAATTATGGCCGGCCTGTGCCAAAGCAAATTTGCTGGCCTGGTAATCGCCGCGGTTTGCCTTGGCCGTATCAATCAAAGCATTGATGTTTAACGAAACAGGGGTGGTGGTTGGCGTGCTGATATCCGGTACGATAAACGTGGTTTCCTTAACCACCAGCAAGGTTTTCAAGTCGTTCTCCAACTCGTTGATCTGGCGTACATTCTCCACCAAATCATTTTCCAAACCAAAAGCAACGGCTTGAAGGCGAACGACATCCCGCAAAGAAGAATTGCCAACGCTGTATTGGGTACTAATGGCTTTGACCAAATTATTGGAAGAAGCGATTTCGTACTGAAAAATGCGGTTTTGTTCGATCAGGTTGTGCAATTGGGCAAAATCAACTTGCATGTTGTAGCGCAGGTTGCGCAGCAAATCATTAAACTGGGCTTGCTGTATGCTGGCATCGTCTTGCGCCACTTTTATTTGCTTGCCCCTTTTGCCTGCCGTTAAAAATACCTGGCTGATCTGTGCGAAAAGTTGTCCGTTGCCGTTCGAGTGGTTAAAAAACCCCAATCCCCGGGAATACAAGTTTTGGTCGGTGCTTAAAGCCGGGTTGTCCCAAAGCCGGGCCTGCTGGATCAGTGCTTTGCTGGCATCCACATTGTACCGCTGCGCAATCAGGCTAAAGTTGTTTACCAGGAACCTTTTTTCGGCATCCTGAAATTTTAAGGTTAAAGTATCGGTTTGGTTTTGGGCATAAAGTGCTGCAGATAATGCCATAGCGGCAACTAAACTAACAGCAAATTTTAGTTTAAACATAGGTAGTAACTCAGATTATTTTTAGTTAACTGTTTCGATGGATGTTCTTTCTACGTAAAAAGGATACGTACGGCTTGTTATTAATGTAAAATAACAGTTAGCAATTGCATACTGCCCGGATGCTTCTTTTAGCAGCATAATTTTAGCGGCATAAATTAAAGGTCGCAATTTTGTGTATTATTACGGCGAAAATAGCTATTATTCTAGTTTTCGTTTGCAACTTTATTGTTATTAACCTGTTAAAAACATCGTTAAATTGCATGTAAACAACAAACTTTAAGCTGCAATTTATTTAAATACCTGTATTGTATATTTAGTAACCTAAAACACCATGGCCAAAAAAGCAGTTTCCGCAACAGGTGAAGCAGTAAACAAAAATACTTCGCCCAAAGAAAAAAAAGTGCCGGCCACTAAAAAAGATGTGGTAAAAGAAGCATCAACACGCACTAAAAAAATTAACGGTACGGAAGCCGCTGTTTTGGAAACCAGCCCTGCCGAAACAGAAACCAGCCAAGCCATCAGCTTAAACCCAGTTGAAGTTTACAGCCGCTTTACCGATTTTGATATTAGTTTGTTTAAAGGCGGCAAGCATTACCGTTTGTACGAACTGTTTGGTTCGCACACGACGGAACATAAAGGTGTAACCGGAACATATTTTGCCGTTTGGGCACCCAATGCAGAAAAAGTTGCCGTCATGGGCGATTTTAACGGTTGGGACAAACACAGCCATCCGCTTTTTGTGCGTTGGGACGGTTCCGGTATTTGGGAAGGTTTTATCCCGTACGTGGGCGATGGCGCAATTTATAAATATGCCATCCGCTCTTTTTATGGCGAAGAACTGGAAAAAGGCGATCCGTTTGCTTTGCGCTGGGAAGAACCGCCGCGTACAGCTTCCATCGTAACGCATACTTATTTTGAATGGAAAGATTCGGATTGGATGAAAACGCGCCATCAGCATAATGCGTTAACCAGCCCGTACTCCGTTTACGAGGTGCATTTTGGTTCCTGGGCGCGCAACCCAAAAAAACCTGAACAGTTTTTAGGCTATCGCGAAATGGCCGACGTGATGGTGAAATACGTAAAAGACATGGGTTTTACCCACGTGGAGTTTATGCCGCTGGCCGAGCATCCGTATTATCCAAGCTGGGGCTATCAAATTACTGGTTATTTTGCGGCCAGTACGCGTTACGGTTCCCCGCAGGACTTAATGTTTTTAGTTGATCAATTTCATGAAGCCGGGATTGGTGTGATAATGGATTGGGTGCCTTCTCATTTTCCGGGCGATGCACACGGCCTTTTCCGTTTCGATGGCACCAGTTTGTACGAGCATGAAGATCCGCGTAAAGGCTTCCATCCCGATTGGAAATCCTACATTTTTAATTACGGCAGAAACGAGGTTAAATCTTTTCTGATTAGCAACGCCTTGTTTTGGCTGGACCGTTACCACATTGACGGTTTGCGGGTTGATGCCGTAGCTTCCATGTTGTATTTAGATTATTCGCGCGAGGCAGGCGGGTGGGAGCCAAACATTTACGGAGGCAACGAAAACCTGGAAGCCATCCAGTTTTTGCGCGAATTTAACGAAGCGGTTTACGGCAATTATGCCGATGTGCAAACCATTGCCGAAGAATCTACTTCGTTTCCTGGCGTAAGCAAACCAACTTATTTGGGCGGTTTGGGTTTTGGCATGAAATGGATGATGGGCTGGATGCACGATACCATCAAGTATTTTCAGGAAGACCCGATCAACCGGAAATATCATCACCAGCAAATCACTTTCAGCTTGCTGTATGTTTTTACCGAAAATTTTATGTTGCCGCTTTCGCATGATGAAATTGTTTACGGCAAGCATTCTATGATCAATAAAATGCCGGGAGACGAATGGCAGAAGTTTGCCAATTTGCGCGCATTGTACAGCTACATGTTCACGCATCCGGGAGCAAAACTGCTGTTTATGGGCGATGAGTTTGCGCAATCAGCAGAATGGGCTTTTGGCAAATCGTTGGACTGGCATTTGCTGCAATACCGGCCGCACCAAGGCATGCAAGATTTGGTGAAAGCGTTGAACCAACTGTACAAAACCGAACCGGCTTTGTACGAAAAAGCTTTTACGGGCGAAGGTTTTGAGTGGATTGATGACGGCAACGCTACGGATTCTGTGCTGCTTTACATCCGAAAAGGGAACGACCCGAAAGATGATTTGGTGGTGGCCTTAAATTTAACGCCGGTTGTGCGCACCGGTTTTCGTATCGGCGTTCCTGCTGCCGGAACGTGGAAAGAAATTTTTAATTCCGATGATTTGGATTTTTGGGGAAGCGGGATTGTCAACCCAAAACCTTTAAAATCGGAAGACGTTGCATGGAATTATCGAAACCAATCGGTGCAATTAACCTTGCCGCCTTTAAGCGTTTCGGTATTAAAAAAGGTTGGATAAAAACAGTATCAATTTAAATTTACATAAGCCGGTTTAGCAAGCCGGCTTTTTGCTGATGCTTCTTTTAGCACATAAAAATTATAGTTTATTGTTGATGGTTCATCGTTGATAGTTAATGGTTCATTGTTGACACCAAATTTATAGTGCTAAAAGAAGCATTGGTGTTTTTAAAAAAAGCTTAAACCACCTTATCATATAATTTATTAACAAAAATGAAGATATTTAAAAACAAAGCTTTTTTAACATTTGCCTTTTTTATACTGCTTGCCACGGTTGGGTTTAAAAAAAACGATGTTAAAGCTGCGCCGGGTAACGACGGCAACAGAAAAAAATTTAGGGTAGTAGGTTATTTTCGGTATGAAGGCAATTTAAATGCCCAAGCCAGTGCCATCAGCTTCAATAGGCTCACCCATCTTAACGTGGCTTTTATCAACCCGGATAGCAATGGCATTTTTATGGTAAACGCAGATTTAAAAAAGGTGGCTGCAATGGCCCATCGTCAAGGCGTACAAATTTTGGTTTCCATTGGCGGCGGCAACCCGCCTGCATATCTCAGTAAATTAATAAACCAGGCCAATCAGGCCACGCTGATAGCAAACCTTGTTGAGTTGACTACCAATAATAATTTGGACGGAATTGATGTTGACCTCGAAGGAAGTTTTGTAGATGAAAACTATGAATCATTTGTGGTTAACCTTGCTGCGGCACTTAAAGCCAAAAAGAAACTGATCACCGCTGCAGTTGCTACCGCTTATAAAGACAGGTACACAGACAAGGCATTGGCAAAGTATGATTTTATAAACGTGATGTCTTACGATAAAACAGGGCCCTGGAACCTGAATAATGCGGGCCAGCATGCTCCATATGATATGGCTGTTGCAGACTTGGCCTATTGGAATGATATCCGGATGATAGCTAAAGAGAAACTAAGCTTAGGCGTACCGTTTTATGGTTATGGTTTTGGCGCCAATGCCCCCGCTAGCCTTGCATTTAAAGATATTATAACAGCTTACCCGGGAGCGGAGGACAAAGATGAAGTGGTTATAAACGGTGGCGGCACAATTTATTACAACGGCATCCCTACCATAAAAAGCAAAACCGAGCTGGCACTTGATAAAGCAGGCGGTATCATGATGTGGCAATTGCTTCAGGATGCCAGCGGGACTAATTCATTGCTTGGTACAATTAATACCGTAATCAAAGCACGCAAAAAATGATCAGTGAAAATAAACCAGTTTGCCAATGCTTCTTTTATCGGGTAAATTTTATACTTCCATAATCCCTTTTTTAATGGCATAAATCACCAAACCCACAATGTTTTTAGACCCTGTTTTTTCAAACAATTTCGTGCGGTAACCTTCTACCGTTCGCACGCTTAAAAAAAGTTTGTCGGCAATTTCGGTGTTTTGTTTTTCCTGGCAAATCAATTTTAAAACCTCGATTTCGCGTTCGTTCAGTTCGGTTTCTTCTTTGCTTTTTCCGCGCAGCGAACTTTTTTCCATAAACTGTTTTACCAACGAAATGGAAAGGTGTTCATTAAAATAATAGCCTTTTTTATGCACGGTAAAAACAGCATCAATAATTTCCTGCGGCTCGGCGTTTTTTAATAAATAGCCGCAGGCCCCGGCTTTCATCATGTCCAGAATGTATTTGTCTTCGTTGAACATAGACAAAGCCAGCACTTTCACATGGCTAAAATTTTGCTGGATATGCGCCGTCGCCTGCATCCCGTCCATTTCGGGCATTTTAATGTCCATTAAAACCACATCCGGGTTTTTAAAGGCCAATTGTTTAACCAGTTCAATCCCGTTTCCGGCCTCAAACAAAATGTTCAGATCGGCACAATCTTCCAGCGTGGCTTTCAAACCTTCCCTGAAAATTTTATGGTCATCGGCGATGGCTAAGTTTATGACAGGCATAGTAGTTTTTTTATCGTTAAAATTAATATTATCGCTTGAAAATCAAGTAACTAAATTAATTTTTATTTCTGCCGACATGCCTTCGCCCGGCCTTGATTTAATTTCGATTTGCCCTTTGATAAAATCCGTTCGGCTTTGCATGTTTTTTAAGCCCGAGCCGTTTTTGTAAGCAGCCACATCAAAGCCCAAACCATTGTCCTGGTAAGTTAAAACCAACGTTTCGTGGCCCGACACCAAATTTATGCCGATAAAAGAAGCATGTGCATGTTTGATGGAATTGCCAAAAAGTTCTTGCACAATGCGGTAAAGCGTAACTTCGATTTCCGGCGTAAACCGGTTTTGTAAAGTTTCGTGCTTAAAACTTACTTCGATGCCCGTGTTTTGCTGTATCTTTTTGCAGAAGTCGGACAAGGCTTCCACCAAACCAAAATCGGTCAGCAGCGGCGGCCTTACATTTTGGATAATACTGCGGATTTCCTGGATGCACTCGTCAATCAAATTCCGCGTACTGCTTAACAGCGGAATTGCTTGTTCATCGGCTGCGCATGTTTTATTCAAACGGTGCAAATTGAGCTTTACGGCCGATAAAACCTGGCCCACGCTGTCGTGCAGGTCTTCGGCCAGCCTTTTGCGCTCGCTTTCCTGCGTTTCTAAAATGGCGCGCAGCAAATCGTTTTGTTTTTCGATCTGTAAATTCCTTTTTTCTTCCTGGTTCCTGATCATTTTCCGCTGGTAAATAATCACAAACAGGAACAAAAAAACAATCAATAAAACTACGACAACGGTGCCAACTATTAATACGAACGTGAGACTGTTTTCTGAGTTTTGCAAGATAATCCGATAGCAAATAATGTGTTGGAGATAATGTTAGAAATGGCGTTAATGATAAAATAATCTTTTGCCTGTATTTTTTCTGCAACCATGTATAAAAATATGGTAAAAGAAAAATAAATCAGCACGCCCGAATTGATCCAAAAAAGAGCCTGTTTTTCTATTTCCATAGAATCCTGCCGGTTAAATATCTGGTAAAAAAACAACAATGAAACGATGATCAGGTAAATTCCCAAAGCCGTATTGGCCCAACCCGGATATTTTTGGATGCCCTGTATTGCAACAAAAATTATGATAAACAAAGTTGCAAGCGTGCCGGCATACAACGTAAAATTTTTAGCATGTAAACTGTAAAAAGACCGATAATAAAAGAATGTGTAAAAAAATATCGTAATCAAAATTAAGAAATACAGAAGCGGATGGTTATATTTCATATGTATGTATTTCATATAACTTAGCCACATCAAGAAATCTATCAAAAAGCTAAGCAAAAAAAATAAAGCAACTGTTTTTAACGTATTGTTTAAATTTTTATAGTTAAAAACAGCCGCAATACATGGCAATAACCCCGATGCAAAACCTATGTAGTATAATATCATTTTAGTTTTAACAATTTAAAACCGAATCAAACAATTTACGGGCAACCTTTTGTTTCCGGGCAAGGCCATGACTGGTCATAAGAATTAAATTCGCCAGTCCTGTCAGCATTTGCCTCGGCCATAGTTACATGAAGCTGAATATCTTCTTTTAAGCTATCGTTTGTATGGTTGGGCAATTGGTCTTTCCCATGTTCATCTACACCAGTTAAAATCAACTGCCTGTGGCCCTTGTCGTCCAACGCATAGTGCATCCGGATGCCGACACAGCCTCTTTGCTTGAGTAATTTCACAATCACATCCCTGCCAAAAAAGTGGGATGTCGTAATTGTTTTGTCGTTGATCTTTCGGTAATTGCCCGTCCAAAGCCTCACTTTTTCTAAAGAGATCGGCCCTCCGACACGTTCAAGTTTTCCTCTCCTGAAGTCGTTTTCTTCATTTACTGATTTTTCTGTTTCCATGGTTTTTGGTTTTTGTTTAGGATAAATTTAATACAAAAGCTTTGATAATTTATATTGATGCCTTAATTAAAAAGCAAAAATTATTTGTGCAAAAATTGGTAAATGCCTAAAAATGAGTTGTTAAAAGAAGTATTTTTTTTAACCTGATGAAAAGATTCCGTAGCATCACGATGAAGATTACGTAATTTTACGCATCCAAAAAAAGAGGTCAAAAGCGTGTTTATGCTTGAAAAAGGGATTTTTCAAAAACCGTGTAAAATAAAAGAAGCCGGTTAAAAAACCAGCTTCTTTTGTTTATTGGCAGATGCTTCTTTTAGCACCTAAAAATTGGTGTAGGTTACAGTTTGCCTACCACTTCTGCAATATCAACCAATTTGTTGGAGTAGCCCCACTCGTTATCGTACCAGGCCACCACTTTTACAAACTTATCGTTTAAAGCGATACCGGCACCAGCATCAAAAATACAAGTGCGCGGGTCGCCTAAAAAATCCTGGGAAACCACATCGTCTTCGGTATAACCCATGATGCCTTTCAGTTCGCCTTCTGATGCTTCTTTCATGGCATTTTTAATGTCTTCGTACGAAGCTGGGTTTGTAAGTTTAACAGTTAAATCAACCACAGAAACATCAGGCACCGGAACCCGGAAAGACATACCGGTCAGTTTTCCTTTTAAAGCAGGGATCACCAACGTAACCGCTTTGGCAGCACCGGTTGATGACGGGATGATATTTTGTGAAGCGCCGCGGCCGCCCCTCCAGTCTTTGTGCGACGGGCCGTCAACTGTTTTTTGTGTTGCGGTAGTTGCGTGTACCGTGCTCATTAAACCTTCTTCAATACCAAATTTATCGTTCAGCACCTTGGCCAAAGGGGCCAGGCAATTGGTGGTACAGCTTGCGTTGGAAATAATGGTTTGGTCGGCTTTTAATTCTTTATCGTTCACGCCCATTACAAAAGTAGGCGTATCGTCTTTTGCCGGGGCAGACATCACTACTTTTTTTGCGCCTGCATCAATATGTTTTTGGGCAAGTTCTTTGGTCAAAAACAAACCGGTTGATTCGATGATCACTTCGGCACCAACTTCGCCCCATTTCAGGTTGGCCGGGTCTTTTTCGGCGGTAACGCGGATGGTTTTGCCATCCACAACCAAATGGCCTTCTTTAACTTCAATGGTGCCGTTAAATTCGCCGTGGGTAGAATCGTATTTCAACATGTAGGCCATGTATTCCGGGTCTACCAAATCATTGATCCCAACGATTTCAATTTCCGGCCGGGTAATAGCAGCGCGGAAAGCCAAACGGCCGATACGGCCAAAGCCGTTGATTCCTATTTTCATAATTTTAATTTTTATTAAGATGTGTTAACAAGTTGTTGATAGGCTCTTTAATAATATTTGCGATGTAAATGTTTTGCTCTGAGGCAGTTTGATGTAAATATTCCTGATAAGTGGCCGCAATGGTGCCCACAAAATAAACAGGCGTTCCGGGGTTTTCCTGTAATAAAGGAACCGTGTATAAAGATAAAAATTTGCGGAAACCCGTTTTTACCAGTTCGGCAATGTACGGTTCTTTTAAGTTGTCTTTTGCAAAAGCACGGAAAGAACTTAAAAATACGCAAGGCTGAGGTTGTTTGTACACTTTATCCAGGATTTGTTTCCGGTCGAAATCAAACTTATCGGTAAATTTCTTTTCGAGTTCTTCCGGCAGCGTTTGGTTCAGGTAAGCCTTTACAATTTTCGTTCCGATCCAGTTGGCCGAACCTTCATCTGCCAAAACATAACCTAAACCGAAATTATTAGGTTTGATTTTTTTGCCATCAAAATAAGCCGCGTTAGAACCGCTGCCGAGGATGCAAACAATACCGGGTTTGTCCTGACAGGTTGCCAGTGCCGCGGCGTAGATATCGTCTTTTACAATTACTTTTCCGAACCGAAAAAATTGCGAAAAAGCATTATAAACAATTTGTTTGTGTTTGGGCAAAGCGATGCCTGGGCCAAAGAAATAAATTTTTTTGATCTCTTCGGCATGGTGGATCAGGTGGATGTTTTTGTTCAGTAAAAACAGTATGCTTTTTTCGTCGCTGGCAAAAGGGCTGATGCCGTTTGTTTTGAAAGAACGGACAACATGTTGCTTTTGTGCCAGTTTCCAGTTTGCAAAATTAGAACCGCTATATACCACTGCAACCATACGGGATCAGATAGATAAAATATCAACCATGTCCAGCAAGTCCTGCTCCAGCTTAAACTCATGGTGCGAAATTGCCTCGTCTAGTTCGGCCAGTTGTATCGTGTTGCCTTTTAAACCAACCATTTTGCGCGTTTCGCCATCAATTAAAGCCCTTACCGCTGCATAGCCTAAACGGCTGCCCAGCACACGGTCAAAACTGCTTGGGCTGCCGCCACGTTGCAAATGGCCCAAAATAGTTACTTTCACATCATAAGAAGGTACATGTTCTTTCACCCTTTTTGCGATGTCATAAGCACCGCCGTTTTTATCGCCTTCGGCAACAATTACAATGCTGGACGTTTTTTTGTTGCTGCCCGATTTCAGGTTTTCAATCAGTTCTTCGATCGCGGTTTCTTTTTCGGGCAATAAAATCGCTTCGGCACCACCAGCAATACCGGCACGCAAGGCAATACAGCCCGAATCGCGGCCCATTACTTCGATAAAAAACAAACGGTCGTGTGCATCGGCGGTGTCGCGGATTTTATCCAAGGCTTCAACAACGGTATTGGTAGCGGTATCAAAGCCCAATGTAAAATCAGAGCCGTACAAATCGTTGTCAATCGTTCCGGGAATGCCGATCACCGGGATATCGTAAATCCGCGAAAAACGTTCGGCCCCGGTAAAAGTGCCGTCGCCCCCAATCACGATCAACCCGTCAACATCGCGGTTTTTTAAATTTTTGTATGCTTTTTCTAAGCCGCTTTCTTCTTTAAATTCCAAGCAACGGGCTGTTTTCAGGATCGTGCCACCCAAATGCAGGATATTGCTCACCGAACGCTCGTTCATATCATACATATTGTTGTTGATCAAACCCTGATAGCCTTGCTTCACGCCCACCACCTGTAGGCCGAAGTAGATACCTGTTCGTACAACTGCACGGATGCAGGGGTTCATCCCCGGTGCGTCCCCACCCGAAGTCAGTACGGCAATTTTGTTTACTTTAGACATTTTAAACCAACTCCTTGTAGCGCGAAGATAAGGTGTAATCTTTACACTAAGTAATATATTATTTATTAAATTTGAAAACACATTCGCTGGCCTGTAAAAAACTTTAATTTGGAAACCTCACTGCCAAAATTTGATTCGGTATTCTCGGTGGATTGTGTCATCTTCGGGTTTCAGGCAAATGAACTAAAAATTTTGCTCATCGAACGAAACCAGGAACCTTATAAGGGCCGGAACGCGCTGCCCGGCTACATTGTAAAAAATGATGAAAGCATTGACGATGCCGCCGAACGTATTTTGTATGAATTGACCGGCCTGCGCGGCCTGCACATGGAGCAGTTCCATACTTTTGGTGATGTGGACAGGCACCCGCAAGGGCGTGTCATTACGGTTGCTTATTATGCCCTGATCCGGATTGACGGGCACAACGAGGTAAAACCGGTTACCAATTTTGCCCGTAGCGCGTTTTGGCACCCGGTAAACAAGTTGGACAAACTGCCTTACGACCACAGTAAAATATTTGAAACTGGTTTCCAAAAACTGCGCCGCCGGTTAAGTTACCAGCCCATTGCTTTTGAGCTGCTTCCCGAAAAATTTACCTTAACCCAATTGCAAACGCTTTACGAAGCAATCCTGAACAAGAAGCTGGACAAGCGCAACTTCCGCAAAAAAATGCTGAGCTACGGTTTTTTGAAAGAACTGGACGAAAAGCAAAAAGGCGTTTCCTATCGCGCCGCAACCTTGTACCGTTTTGACCGGCGGAAATACAACAAGATTTTTCAGAACGAATTGAACATTAATGGCTGATGCTTCTTTTATCGGCATAAATTTAGTGTGGTAAAAGAAGCATTAAACTGAAACAAAAAACCTGCTTTAATTAAAATTAAAGCAGGTTTTTTGTGTTGAAGGAAAATCTTATTTTGCTGATAAAGGCGAAAGTTCCAAGTGGTATTTCACCAAATCATCTATTGGCGAACGGATAATACGGCCAAAATTCATTCCGTATTCTTTGGCGGTTTCTTCCAAAACATTGCGGAAATTATAACCGACAGAACCGATACAGTTAAAAGAGTAATTTTTATAATCCGGGTAATGGCTCACCAGGTTGCGGAAAAAATCATCAAACGAAGTTTTTACCAAATTGCGCGAGTAGGCAATATTGGCCGTGTTGTCATACACAAATTTGCTGAAGCTGGCGCAAAAACGGTTGGGCAAAGGCTTGGTGTAAACGGTATCAATAATATCGTCGGGTGTTAGCTGGAAAGTTTCCCAAAAAACGTCTTTCACTTCCTGCGGCATGTAGCCACGCACATAATCCGAAAGCAGTTTTTTGCCGATGTAGCAACCGCTGCCTTCATCGCCCAAAATATAAGCCAAAGAATTGATTTTGAAAGTGATGTCTTTCCCGTCGTACAAACAAGTATTGGTTCCGGTGCCTAAAATGGCGGCAAAACCAGCGTTTACGCCCAGCAAAGCGCGGGCAGCAGCCATCAAATCGTGGCCAACAAATACTTTTGAATACTTAAAAACCACCTTTATCGCATCTTCCACAATCTTAACCTTGTCTGCCACATCGCAACCAGCACCGTAGTAGTACAATTCGGTTATGTCGTCCTTTTTTAAATCGGAGGGAAGGTTCTCATTCAGCGAATTAATAATGTAGGCCGTATCAGAAAAAAAAGGATTATAACCTTCGGTGTTGAAATATACTTTTTTTCCGAATTCATTGATCAGGCACCAATTGGTTTTTGTAGAACCGCCATCCGCTATAATAATCATATCAATTAAACTTTTGTGTTAGGGTTTAAAAGTACAATAATAAATAATAAAGCTTATTTGGCTAAATAAAAAAATCCTGTTGTTTTATCAGCAACAGGATTTTTTTGGAAAGCGTAACTCAAAATAAATTCAAGCCAAATCAGGATTTTGGCGATGCTTCTTTTAGCCTATAAAAATCAAGCACCAACTGGTCCATGTTGCCGTAGCGGTATTTTTTGTTTTTTATTTTTTCTACGATTTCGGGCTGGCTGGCCATAATTTCGCTCATCACTTGTACAAAATTGTCTTTTCGCAGTTCCGTCAAACTGTTTGGGTCATCGCCATAGTAATAAACGGGTTTGCTTTTTCCGCCGCCACCGCCCAGGTTAATGCCCAAACCGCCGCCAATGCCGCTGCCGAAACTGCCGCCGCCAATGCCCAAACTTGGCCTGATTCCGGGCGACATGCCGCCACCGCCGCCACCGGTCGTGGCATACAATTTCATCGGTTCATCCACCAAAACTTTTACAAAATCAATGCTTCGGCCGGTCCAAACACCTGTCCGGGGTGCATGTGCCACCGTAAAGCTGTCCCTTCCGGCTACAAAAGAGCGCACCATCGAAGCCGTTAACTTCTCTTTTTCTTCGCCTTTGTCTTTTCGGAACAAAATAAAACCTTCGCTGTCTTGCGGGCTTCTGCCGGATGGGCTGACAACAATTTGTCCCGGCACTTTTTTGCCGTTGGCATCATAAAAATAACCATCGTCCCATTGGTTCAAACCCAATTGTGCCGAAGCTGAAAATGCAGTCAGCAAAAACAAGCCTGTTAAAAAAGGTAAGCGCATTGTGTGTAATTTAATTTCAGGAATAACCATGATTTTTTGCTTTTATTATGCTTGCTCAGACTGTTGTTTTTGTAAAACGTTTATGGCAGTTTAAAATTTTTGTTTTTTGGGAAAGGAATGCTTTGAATTGCGTTTATTTTGCACCAAAAATAAAATCAGGATGATTGTTGATTTAAGAAGCGATACCGTAACCAAGCCAACGCCGGGAATGTTGGAAGCGATGTGGAGCGCCAAAGTAGGCGACGATGTTTACGGCGAAGACGAAACCGTTAACCAACTGGAAGCCAAAGCTGCGGCGATGTTCGGGATGGAAGCCGCCATTTTTTGCCCTTCGGGAACGATGACGAACCAAATCGCCATCAAATGTTTTACCCAACCGATGGACGAACTGATTGCCGACCAAACCGCGCACGTTTACCGTTACGAAGGCGGCGGGATCGCTTTTAATTCGGCTGTTTCTACGCGGTTGTTGAATGGCGAACGCGGGATTTTAACGCCGGAAATGATCGCGCCGGAAATTAACGATCCGAACAATATCCATTTCCCGCGTACCAGTTTAGTGGTTTTAGAAAACACGGTGAACAAAGGCGGCGGCAATTGTTATCGCTTAGAACAAATCGCACCGATTGCAAATTTATGTGCTAAAAGAAGCATCAAGCTGCATTTGGATGGCGCACGTATTTTTAACGCCTTAACTTTCACCAAAGACAAAACTGCGGATTACGGGCAGTATTTCGACGGCATTTCTGTTTGCCTTTCCAAAGGTTTGGGCGCGCCGGTAGGTTCTGTTTTTTTGGCCGATAAAAAAAGCATTGCGCAAGCCCGCCGCATCCGCAAAGTTTTGGGCGGAGGGATGCGCCAGGCCGGCTTTTTGGCTGCCGCCGGAATTTATGCTTTGGACAATCATGTTGAACGTTTACAGCAAGACCACGGCCATGCTAAATTATTGGAAGAAACTTTGAAAAACTGTAATTGGGTTACCAGTGTTTTAAAAGTTGAAACCAATCTTGTTATTTTTGATACGGTAAAAGAAGCATCCTATTATCTGCAAAAATTAGCCGAAAAAGGGATTCGGGCTTCTGCCAATGATGTGCGCCGCATCCGTTTTGTAACGCATTTAGATGTCGGTTCGGATCAAATCCAACATACAATTGAAGCTTTAAAAAGTCTAAACGAATAAATTGAAGTTTATGGAATATTCCAAGTTGGGAAAATCAGATTTGTTGGTCAGCAAAATTGGTTTTGGTTGCATGTCGCTTCGCGGAAACAGTGATGACCATAAAACTTTGCTAAACAAAGCATTGCAATTGGGCATCAATTATTTTGATACGGCCGACTTGTATGAAGACGGCGAAAACGAATCCAAGATTGGAACTTTGCTCAAACCCAACCGAAAAGATATTGTATTGGCCACCAAAGTTGGCAACCAAAAACAAGCCGACGGCAGCACAACTTGGAACGCAAGTAAAGCTTACATTTTGCAAGCTGCAGACAAAAGTTTAAAACGTTTGCAAACAGACTACATTGATTTGTACCAATTGCACGGCGGCATGATCGAAGACAATATTGACGAAACGATTGAAGCTTTTGAATTTTTGCAACAACAAGGCAAAATAAGATATTATGGTATTTCTTCCATCCGCCCAAATGTAATCCGCGAATATGTTGCCAAATCAAACATTACAAGTGTGATGATGCAATACAGTTTGCTGGACCGCCGGCCGGAAGAAACTTGTTTTGAGCTGCTCGAAAAAAACCAAATCAGCGTGGTAACTCGTGGAAGCGTTGCGCAAGGTTTATTGGTTGATAAACCTGCAAAACCGTATTTAAACTTCACTGAAAAAGAGGTGGTAAAAACAGTATCGGCCATTCAACAAATTGCTGGCGAAACCAAAAGTAAAGCACAAGTTGCGTTGCAATTTGCTTTGGCACCAAAAGTTGTTGCCAGTGCGGTAATTGGAATCAGGACGGTTGCACAATTGGAAGATGTGGTTGCAACTTTGGATGTTCCGCAACTTAAACCAGATGAATTGGATTATTTAAAAAATGCAATTGAACTAAATAAATATGAACAGCATCGGTAAGAAAGATACTGTTTTTACCGACATAATTTTGATATTCAAATTTTCTGTTCTTGCAATTGTCCAATGGTGATTAAAGTAAATTTATGAAGTTTAACCAGCAAACAACTTTAGATACTTTCTTAAATATTTTGTTTGAGCGTTATCAGGCAAAAGTTCCGGCGGTAAACCAAATTACGGAAGCTTTGGTTGACTGTGGCGTTGTTAATTCTCAGCAGGAAATTGTAAACGACCATATCGCTTTTCGCACGTTGCGTGTCCCGCATTTGGGCATTGCTTCTTTCGAAAAGATATTTTTGCAGCACGGTTACCAAAAACGTGATTATTATTATTTTGAAGGAAAGAAACTGAACGCTTATTGGTATGCGCCGCCTTCTCCAACTTATCCACGCATTTTTATTAGTGAATTGATTGTTGATGGACTTTCCACTCATGCACAAGAAACAATTTATCGTTACACCAACGAAATAAATTTTGATCCTGTCGATCAGTTGGATCTAAATAACGGCGAAGAAATCGACGAATTTTTCCACCAATCTTTGTGGACATTGCCAACCAAGCAGGATTATTTAACCTTGTTGGAAGAAAGCGAATACGCCGCCTGGGTAATTTACAACCGCTATTACTTAAACCATTATACCATCAGCGTTCATGCTTTAAAAACAGGCTACAACACAATTTTGGAATTTGATAATTTTGTGGAAGGATTAGGCATTAAACTCAATACTGCGGGCGGAAAAATAAAAACAAGTGCCGACGGCTTATTATTGCAAAGCAGTACCGTAGCTGAAATGCAGGAAGCTACTTTTGCCGCCGGCGAAACTTTAAATATTGCAGGCAGTTATGTAGAATTTGCAGAGCGCAAGGTTTTACCGGAGTTTAAAAATTTGCCATTAAAAGAAGTAGAGCCTCAACATCGCCGTGATGGTTTTGAAACTACGAATGCCGATAAAATTTTTGAAAGCACTTATATCGGGCAGGTTAGGGGTTGATGGAAAATTAACTGTTGATCGTTTTTTTTTATTCGTTATCAAGTTCTTTTAAAAAATCTTCGAATGAAGTTGAATTGTTTTTTCTTTCTTCCGGCGTCATATTTTCATATTCTTCTGCCGTTTTTTTAATTTCTGAAAGTTGCTTTTGGATTTCGATTTCGTCAAAACCCATAAAAGTCATTTCGTACAAAGAATGGCTGATAATTTCTAATTGGTTAAATTGTTTTAAAGCATCATTGCTTACGGTCATTCCCAGCCATTCTGTCCAAGGTACAAATTCAATAGCCAAACCTTCTGTTGGATTGTCTTTTTTTAATCCCGAAACAGCAACATAAATTTCTTCGTTGGTTTCGTCGTCATAACACTGTTGCAATACAATTTCAATATCACTATCTGTTGGTTCCATTTGTAGAAGAATGGCATATACTTTTTCGTATGCTGTTAAACTTTCTTTTTGGTTTGGATAAAGATTTGTCAGAACTATCGAAACGCTTAACCAGTTATTGGTTTTTATCAATTCATAAAGTTTCATGTGTTGCTATCATTTTGTTTATCTATTCAATTTGAAAGGTTAGAATTACAAATTATAATTAACAGTATGACTTTTGCTCTGCTTTTAATATTTGAAATTCCGGTATTGTCGAAAATAAATCTCCAGGTATAGAATTTATTTTAGTTGTAATGGCCTTAATTGCTTCTTCGGATTGGTCAATTCCTATCCAATTTCGGCCATTTACTTGTGCTGCTTTTAAAGTAGTTCCAGAACCTGCAAAACAATCTAATACTATACTATTCTTGTTAGATGAAGTTTTGATAATTAAATCCAAAAGGCTAAAGTTTTTTTCGGTTGGATAAGATGGGTATTGCGGGTCTTTAAATTCCCAAATATCCTGCATTCTTTTGCCTTCCTGTTCTTCAAAAAAAATTTTTTTTCTTGGGTTTCCTTTATCGCTCCATTCAATAAGACCTTCGCTATCAAGTTTCTCCAATACTTTTACTTCACTACGCCAGTGTCTGCCTTTTGGTGGCAGTATTCCCTTAAACTCTTGTGCTGTTTTGCCATTTAAAGTTTCGCCAGGTGCATGTAAAGGTATGGTTGTATAACGGCGTCCATCTGTATCAACCTTTGCAAATAATTTCAATTTATCTTCTTCTGTGTAATTTACTTTTGGTTCATTCCATATCGGATTGTTTGATTTAGAATAAAATAAAATAAGATCTTTTATATTTCCATAACCTTTTCGGAAAAAATTTTTAGGATTACATTTTATTCTTGTTATATCGTTTCTAAAATTTTCAATTCCAAAAACTTCATCCATAATTACTTTAATATAATGACCAATTTTGTAATCAATATGAAGGTAAATAGAGCCTTGATCGGATAAAAGTATTTTTAACAATACAAGCCTTTCTCTGATAAATTCTAAAAAAGCTTCACCTTTTAACTTGTCGGTGTAAGCAAGATTGCCATTAGAACTGTTACTAATTGTTGATGCCCTTCCAGCCGAAATAGTAAATGTATTATTGGTAGCAAATGGCGGATCAATGTAAATCAAATCTATTTTCCCTGCTAAATTACAATCATTAATCAAATACTTTAACGCCGAAAGGTTTTCGGCATTAATGAGTAGATTTTTAATATTTTTATTTACATTGTTGGTGAGTTTAATAGGTGTTATTTTATCAAAAATTTCTTTTTCAGTTTGTTTGTTTTTATATTGTAAACGCATATTTAAATTTGATAAAGAAATTCGCGCAGAACCAAACTACTTAGTATATTATATTCAGAATAAGTAGTTGTAATGGCATTGTACATTTTGTTGTTACCTTTTATAAATAAAACTCCATCCAAAATTGCAATCTTAATTGCATTTACACCTTCTGCTTGTACAGTACTAATTGCATCATTAAATTGTGCGTTTTGGTGTCCGCCAAAATCTGTTAAAAATTTCGCTTCACCAATAACGTACTTTCCATTAAAACGTCCTATAAAATCAAGACCTTTATCGTGATGGTAGTTAAGATGGGTTTTTGCAAAATCCATTAACTGTGCATCGCTTCCTCTCAAAATTGCGTTTTCATTTGTTGCCATAAATTGTTCTATTCCAACTGGCAGAATGCCTAATACACCTTTATCAATCCATCGTTTAAAGAAAGGCCCAATTTGTCTGTTGGTTTCTTTAGGTTCTGTGCACCGGGTGTATATTATTTCTAAACCCATTTCATAAAGTCGTCCACTTATACGGTTTACAGTTTGCGGATTACGTTCGATTGCAGCTTTATCTCTTCTTAAATAAGCTATGTAGCTGTCTTTTATCGGAAATAAATCGAGTTTAATTAGCTCTTTAAGTAAATCATGATTATTGCTGTTATTAAAAGCAGTTTCAATATTTGCCCAACGGGCAGCATTAATTTCCCTAATGCCTTCGGGTATAGTAGGATAAACCTGAAACAAATCATCCAAATAACTCCTTTGATTTGCGTATTCAATACTTAATTCCGTCCAATAATTCATATCTCAAAAATATGTTTTTGAGGTGGATTTTTTATCCACATGAAACAGTTGCTCCGGAAGAATAGATTAAACTAATTTCAATACCAATTTTATCCCCCTAAAAACAGCATCACCCAATCTTCCGGTCATTCCCTTGCCGCTCCACCATCCAGCCCGGATATTCTGCTGGCAAAGCACTTACTTCATTCAATCTTTTTAGTTCATCTGCGTTTAAAGTGATCTCGGTGGAATGCAAGTTGGATTTTAATTGATCCGGGTTTTTTGCACCGATAATCGTACTGGTTACACCAATTTGCTGCCTTACCCAGGCCAGCGCAATTTCGGCTGCTTTCACGTCGTATTGCTGTCCGATCTCGTTCAAAACATCAATAATAGCGTAACCTTTTTCTTTGTTTACCGGCGGGAAATCAAAACTGTCGCGACGGGAATTTCCGGCTTTTTCGGTTTCCCGTGTGTATTTTCCGGAAAGAAAACCACCAGCCAACGGGCTCCAAGGCATCACGCCAATATTTTCGGCTTTGGCCAAAGGCAAAATTTCGCGTTCAATATCCCGGCCGGAAAGCGAATAGAAATATTGCATACCCACAAACTTGTTCCAGCCATGTTTTTCGGCAATGCCCAAAGCTTTCATCACCATCCAGGCCGGCCAATTGCATACGGCTACATAACGCACTTTTCCGGTGAGTACAATATCGTTTAAGGAGCGCATAATTTCTTCAATCGGCGTTAAAGGGTCAACACCATGAACATATAAAATATCAATATGATCTAATTGCAAACGCTGCAAACTTTCATCCACAGAAGCAAAAATATGGTAGCGCGATAGGCCTACTTGGTTTTTGCCTTCGCCCATTTTACCACGCACTTTGGTGGCGATAACCAAATCGTTTCGGTTCAAACCTAAATCTTTAATGGCTTGGCCCAGCATTTTTTCTGATTGGCCGAAAGAGTAAACATTGGCGGTATCAATAAAATTGATGCCTGCATCTACCACTTGTTTTATCATGTCGTTTGCCCCGGCCTGCTCTACGCCGCCGATAGCCGCCCACATGCCGCCTGAACCAAAAGTCATCGTTCCAAAGCAAATTTCTGAAACTAATAAACCTGTATTACTTAAAACGTTGTATTTCATGATGCTGTTTTTATCGTATAAAAGTTTAACCTGCCAATGCTTGGTTTTGTTCTGGAAAAGCTTTCGGCGGTAAGCTATCAGCTTTCGGCCATCAACAATTAACCATAATCCATTAACGATCAACTATGAACCACCAACGTTAAAACCTATCCGCAAATATTCCGTTTATTAGCACCATGCAGCAACTCCGTAAACAATTAGATAAAATAGGGCGCGACCCGCAAATTACCGCCAAATCCGTTGGGTTAAGATATGTAAACGATTCTTCGCCAGGTTATACCCGCGAAAAAGTAGGCGAGGAATATATTTTTAAAGATGCAAAAGGGGCAGTGGTAGAAGATGAAGAGCTGTTGGAACGTTTCCGCAAACTCATTATTCCGCCCGCTTATACCGATGTAGATGCGGCCGGAAGAAAACAATACCGTTACCATGCCGATTGGAATAAAATCCGTAACCAATCCAAATACCACCGCATGGAAGTTTTTGCCAACCACATTCCAAAAATCCGGGAAGTGATAGACCGGGATTTGGCACGAAAAAAATTAGACAAGCAAAAAGTGTTGGCTTTGGTGGTGCGGGTGATGGAACTGACGCATATCCGCATTGGCAACGAAAACTACCGCGAATTGTACGGCTCTTATGGTTTAACTACATTGAACGATGAGCACGTAGAAATTGAAGGCGGAACCGTAAAGTTTGGTTTTAAAGGGAAAAAAGGCGTTTACCACGATTTAAAATTAGAAAGTAAAAAGCTGGCCAAGCTCATTAAACAATGCCAGGATATTCCCGGCCAGGAACTGTTTCAGTATTATGATGAAGAAGGCAACCCGCAGGATATTAAAAGCGACGATGTAAATACTTACCTGAAAGAAATAACCGGCGAGGATTTTACGGCAAAAGATTTCAGGACCTGGAGCGGAAGCGTACATGCTTTGTATGCGTTTAAAGCAGCAGGCGGGTTTGAAACAACCACACAATGCAAAAAAAACATCAAAAATGTTTTGGATGACGTGGCTTTTCATTTAGGCAACACGCGTACGGTTTGCAAAAAATACTACGTCCATCCAACCCTAATTAAGAGTTATGAAGAAGGCCGGATCGAGCGTTACTTAGAACAGATCACCGAAGACAAACCGCTTTCTGAACCAGGCTTAAACCAGGCCGAAAAGGTTTTGCTGGAATTGATCGGCAAGGAGAAAATTGCAGAAGCGTTGTAAGAGACTGTTTAAATTTATATCATAAAATTTTACAATGCTTCTTTTATGCCTATAAATTTGGTGTGGCCAGATATTTAAGAGGCACAAAAACGACAAAAAGACAATGATTTTTATGTGGTAAAAGAAGCATGGCAAATAAGTTTAACAAAATTTAAACAGGTTATAAGAATTTATAGGGGTAAAAACAGTATCTGTATTATTTAGGCTGAAAATAGCTCAAATAAAATTTGTTGTTCTTTTAATCTTTCGCCACAAAGAATAATTGTAGGCTTTATTTCTGCCAAACACTTTCAAAATTTAACTACTGTTGCTAATAATAAAACGATAAATGCTTTTAAGCATAGATTTTTCTTTTTTATTAAAAAAATTGTAAAAATTTGATCGCAAATTCAATTTAAACATAACTTTGTTTTAGTTTTAACAAATTTTTAACATTTGTATCCTAAAACAAGTATGAAAAAACTTCTATTCTTTCTTTTATCGTTTACGGCTTCGCTAACTGTTTTTGCCCAAAACCGAACGATAACTGGTGTAATAACCGATGCAAAAGACGGTTCAGGTTTGCCCGGGGTTAGTGTTACCGTAAAAGAAATCCCAACGATAGGGACACAAACAGATGTAAGCGGAAAGTACAGCATTTCTGTTCCTGCTAATGCCAAAACCCTCATTATAAATTATATCGGGTTCGGTACGCAACAGCTACCCATTACCGGAAGTGTGCTTAATACGGCCATCCGCGAAAATGCACAGCAATTATCAGAAGTGGTGGTGGTGGGTTATGGTACGCAAACCCGACAATCGGTAACCGGTTCGATAGCTGGCGTTACGGCAAAAGACATCGCCGAAACGCCCGTGCCAAGTGTTGAACAGGCTATCCAGGGCAAAATTCCGGGCGTGGCCATTCAATCCAACAATGGTAAATTAGGGCAGGGGATACAAATACGGGTAAGGGGCACTTCCTCTTTATCTGCCAGCAACCAGCCTTTGTATGTAGTTGATGGTATCCCGATTACTTCTTCCAGCCAGTCAGGCACAGATGCGCCAACCAACCCAATAGCCGATATTAATTTTAACGATGTTGAATCATTGGAAGTGTTAAAAGATGCTTCTGCATCAGCTATTTATGGTGCAAGGGCTTCCAACGGTGTTGTTTTGATCACCACAAAAAAAGGTAGGGCAGGCACGCCGCGCATCAATTTTACGGCCCAATTTGGCGGCAGCCAGCCTTCACGGCACCGCGACTTTTTAAACGCTTCGCAGTATGTGCAGTTGGAAGAAAGGGCCGGGCTGGGGGCTGCTACACAGGATTTTAACGCCGGTTATTTTTCAACTTTGGCAGATGCACAAAGCTATTACAAATCCTATGTGGATCGTCGCCTTACACGTTACGCCGCCGGAAGCACCAACTGGCAAACGGCAGCCGTAAACACAGATTGGGAAAAACTTGCTTTTCAAAAGGCGCCGCAATCGCAATATGATTTAAACCTGTCTGGCGGAACCGATAAAACCACGTATTACATCGGCGGCCAATACTTGAACCAGGATGGGATTTTGATTGGCAATAATTTTAAAAGATATTCCGGCAGGATCAACCTGGACAGTAAGATGTACAAAAATTTTACGGTGGGCATGAACCTGAGCTTTACCAGGACGATCAATAACCGTGTATCTAACGATGATGCTTTTTCTACCCCGCTGCAAGTTGTGGCTTTGTCGCCCATTACACCACAATTTGACCCGAGAACAGGCTTGTTAAGCGGTACTTTGCCAAACGGTGTTTCCAGTACTTCAGCTTTGGGCGGCACGCTGGCCAGTACGTACCCGGTTTATTATAACCCATTGTTAAGCCTTGGCAATGCTTCTTTTATCACCAATGTTTACCACACTTTAGGCAATGTTTACGGCGACCTTAAAATTGCCAAAGGTTTTTCTTTCCGTACCGAGTTTGGAATTGACCAGATCAACCAGAACGAAGACAGCTATTACAACAGTTTGACTTTCAGGAATACCGGTACGGCCAATGGTTCCGGCTCAGATGGTTATAACCAGGTTTTAAACTATACCACCAACAATTACTTTACCTATAAAAACACTTTTGGCGATAACCACATTGTTGATTTTACAGGCGGCATGAGCTACCAACTTTCGCAAACCAATTATAACCTGGCAACGGGCACACAGTTTCCTTCCGATGCTTACCGCACTATATCTTCGGCCGCGGTAACAACAGGCTCTTCCGGAAGTACAAATTATAGTTTTGTGGGCTATTTTTTGAGGGGAAATTATGCTTATAAAAACAAATATTTAGTTTCTGCAAGTATCCGCGAAGATGGTTCTTCCCGTTTTGGCAAAGGCAATAAATATGGCGTTTACCCGGCCGGGTCTATCGGTTGGGTTTTGACAGAAGAAGACTTTTTAAAACCGGTAACTGCTTTAAGCAATTTAAAAATCAGGTTGAGCTATGGGTTAACCGGCAACGCAGAAATTGCCAATTATGCTGCTTTAGGCTTATTTACCGGTACGGCCAGTTACAACGGCGTTGCCGGCCAGGCAATTACCCAGATTGCCAACCCAAATTTAAAATGGGAATCTACGGCACAGTTTGATGCCGGTTTAGATTTTGGTTTGTTCAATAACCGTTTGTCCGGTTCGTTTGATTTTTATCGCAAAAACACTTATGACCTTTTGTTTAATGTAAATGTTCCGGGTACTTCCGGTTTTTCTACGCAATATCAAAATGCAGGCAAATTGTACAACCAGGGTTTAGAGTTTGGCTTATCTACACAAAACTTAGTGGGCAAGTTTAAATGGTCAACTTCTGCCAATATCGCTTATAACAAAAACGTGGTTACCGATGTAGGCGGGCAAATTTTGGGCACCAATGATTTAAACCGTGTACTTGAAGGGCAGCCAATCGGCGTTTTTTACGGAAGGGAATATGCCGGGGTTGACCCTGCAAACGGCGACGCGATCTATTATTTAAATACCACTAACCCCGACGGAACACGTAACCGCACCACAACCAATAATTACAATGC
Organism: uncultured Sphingobacteriaceae bacterium; assembly: GCA_964244955.1. Taxonomy (GTDB): domain Bacteria; phylum Bacteroidota; class Bacteroidia; order Sphingobacteriales; family Sphingobacteriaceae; genus Mucilaginibacter_A. Next base: position 81,656 of record CAXTKQ010000001.1, read on the forward strand.
TGCCCAAAACGTAGTGTTGGGAAACCCAACGCCAAAAATCAACTACGGCTTTACCAATAATTTTGCTTATTCGGGCTTTGATCTTTCTGTTACTTTCCAAGGTGTTTATGGCAACAAAATTTACAACGGCGGCGGCCAATACATGAGCGCCAATGCCAGCAACGGTTTTGACAACCAGACAACCGACCAGATGAACTACTGGAACAAACCGGGCGATATCACCAATGTGCCCGAGCCGCGTTTGTTTCAGGGAAATGGGATTGCAGCTTCCAGCCGTTATTTGTCCAACGGTTCTTATTTAAGGTGTAAAATTGTTTCTTTCGGTTATAACCTGCCTAAAGAATGGCTTAGCAAAATCAATGTGGCCAGGGCAAGGATTTTTATGAATGCTTATAACCTGTTTTTGGTAACCAAGTATAAAGGCTGGGACCCGGAAGTTAATGCCGATTACCAGGCTTCAAACATCAATTTGGGTGTTGATTTTTATTCGGCACCGCAACCGCGCACCATTACTTTTGGTTTAAATATTGGTTTATAATACCTCAACATAAACAATGATGAAAAAATTGAACATAAAATATACGGTTTGTACAGGTTTGATGCTTCTTTTATCGGCCTGTAATAAGCAATTAGATTTAAAACCAACGCAAAGCATCGAAACCAGCCAGGCTTTGTTAACGGCAAAAGATGTACAGATTACCTTGATCGGTGCTTACAGTAATTTAGCTGCGCTTGATGCAAACGGTGTAGAACATTTGTATAGCGGCTCTGTATTTTTAATGCCAGACCTGTTAGGAACTTCCGGGCAAAATATTATAGAGTGGACGGGAACGTACCAACAATTAACGGAGATGGCCAACCAGTCAATTACGGTTACCAATAGTTATGTAGCCAATACCTGGCTTACGGCTTATAACGATATCAACCAGATCAACAATGTACTTTCCGCGTTGGATAAAGTAACGGTTCAAGCCGATAAAGACCGGATAGAAGGCGAAGCCAAGTTTTTGCGTGGTATGATTTACTTTGATTTGGTAAGGCTTTATGGAAAAGCTTGGAACGATGGCGACCCGAATACCAACCTCGGCGTTCCGATAGTTTTAACGCCGACTGCACAAATTGACGCTTCTTCTTATGTTGCCCGTTCTACCGTTGGCCAGGTTTATACACAAGTACTTTCTGATTTGACAACGGCACAAGCCAAGTTACCGGCTTCCAACAGTTTTTATGCCAATAAATATTCGGCGGCAGCCTTACTTTCAAGGGTTTATATGCAGAAACTGGACTATGCCAATGCTGCAACCGCTGCAAATGTGGTTATCAGTTCGGGTGCTTTCGGTTTAATGCCGACTTACGCTGCCGAGTTTCCGTACAGTACAACCGGCCCGGCACATGCTGACAACACTTCCGAAGATATTTTTGCTGTCCAGATTACTTCGCAACAAGGTGTTAACGCTTTAAACGAATTTTATGGCGGCTCAACATATGGCGGCCGCGGCGATGCTGTCATTTCACCTTCTTTTCCTGCCGAATTTGAGCCGGGAGATGCGCGCGGTGCTTTCTTTTATAATGATGGTGGTTCGCTTTATTCCTCTAAGTTTCAAAACCAATATGGCAACATTAAAATATTGCGTTTGGCCGAAATGTATTTAAACCGTGCCGAAGCAAATCTGCGTTCAAATACCACTACCGGCGATACGCCTTTAAACGATGTCAACAAAATCCGTACACGTGCCGGTTTGGCCCCGCTTGCTTCCGTTACTTTGGCACAGGTTTTAACCGAACGCAGGCACGAGTTGGCTTTTGAAGGCGGTTTCTTTTTGCACGATGCCAAACGGACGAAGCAAAGCGTAGGCGCGCTCGAATGGAACTCGCCTAAACTAGTGTTTCCCATCCCGCAACGCGAAACCATTGCTAACCCCAATTTAAAACAAAATACAGGTTATTGATCTGATGCTTTTTTTAGCAGGTAAAAATTGGTATCAAATTTATGCCGATAAAAACAGTATGGCCGGAAAAATAGTTACCGGCCGTGCTTTTTTACCGGTAGAAAAACTTTTAAACCCAAACATCGGTCTCAGAATTTAAACAGTATTTTTAATCCGGTAAAGGCAATTTGCAAGCCTACACAAAATATTAAAAAAGCAGAGATACGGTTTACAATATTTTCGCCGTTTTCGCCGAGAAAATTAATCAGCGTTTTGGTGTTGAAGTAGAAAATGTAAATCAGCGTACACATCACCAATACCGAAACCAGCAAAGCCAGGGTATTGATGAGATAACCGTTCGTGTTGTTGGCCGCACTGTGCGCGCTTAAGGTAAAAAGTACCGAAATGGTACCTGGGCCGGTGGTGATCGGGAAAGCTATCGGGTAAAAAAGCTTGCTGGCCACTTGCTCATATCCGTCGTCGGTATTGTTCAATGCTGCATCACTTGGCTGCACTTGTGTTGTTTTATCGGAAGACAAAAACCCCCAACCAATTTTGCAGATCATAATGCCGCCAGCAAGTTGTATAATGGGTATGGAAATGCCGAAAAGTTTTAAAATCCATTGCCCGGCAAACAACGAAACCATGCAAATCAAAAAAGCATACAAACTTACTTTTTGCACCACTTTGCGCTTGTCTTTTTTATGAAGGTTGAGAAAATACGGACTGACGATAAACGCTGAACCAATCGGGTTGATAACCGGGAACAGCGCAATGATACCGATAAAAACAAGGTTAATAAATGAATGGTAAAATTCGTCCATAAAAGAGGTACTGTTTTAACGTCAGGATGGATAAAGCTAATAGAACATTTTGGTTTTTAAACCTCTAATTATTTTTTCGTTATAAACCCAACTGGTCAGGATTTGCAAATCCCGGCTTTTGAGCTTAAGGTTTCCTAATCCTTATTTGTGAATTGCCTAAAAAAAAGAAGCATGGCCAGGAGAAACTTCCCGGCCATGCTTCTTTTATGCCTATAATTTCATCAGCTTTCTTTTGGCGGCGTGCCCCGGAAAGCATCCAGTTTGTCAATGCGTTCTAATTGTACAGGTTTGCCGGTGCGGGCAGATTCATAAATGGCCTCCATGATTTTTTGGTCCTGCAAACCTTCTTCGCCTGGTGTATAAGGCGTTTTGTTTTCAATCACACATTCCGAAAAATGGTCAATCTCTAAAGCAAACTGGTTTTCTTCCGGCAACTTCGGGTTCGATTTGTTCTGAACTTTACCTTCTACATGTCCAACTTCTGGCATCAAGCCTTTATAATCAAATGCCGGGTCCATGCCAAACCAACCGCCGTTATCGGCATAACAACGGTAATGTTTGGAGTTGTGCGCACCGTAACTGCAAGTATTGTTGGCGATGGCGCCACTCGGAAAAAACATCTGGAACATCACCGCTTCTTCCACTTCCTTAAAACGCGGGTCGTTGGGCGTGGTATAAGTGGTTGCATTCACCATATAAGGTTCTTCGCCAAGCAAATAGCGGTTGGTGTTGATGTCGTACAAGCCAATATCCGGCAAAGAGCCGCCGCCAGAAAGTGCTTTTTTCAAACGCCATTGGTTTGGGTCGCCGATGTTTTGCACATTAACGGAAGTGATCACTTTTACTTTTCCAAATTTTTTCTGGCGGGTAAAATCCTTGATCTGCCGGTTGTTCGGTTCGTATTGGATGCGGTAAGCAACCATCAGTTTTTTACCGGCTTTTTTGCAGGCATCAATCATCCTTTCTGCAGATTTGGAAGAAGTGGTCATCGGCTTTTCGCACAATACATGCTTGCCTGCTTTGGCTGCCCGAACCACAAATTCTTCGTGCATAGCATTCGGCAAAACAATGTAAACGGCATCAATTTCCGGGTTGTTTTTAATGTTGTCGTAATTCTGGTAGTTGTAAATGTTTTTTGGGGAGATGCCGTATTGCTGCGCTACTTTTTGCGCTTTTGCCGCATCGCCGCTTACCAAAGCTACCGGTTTCGAGTTTTTGCATGCACCAAAGGCTTCCATAATCTGGCCTAAAGTCAGTTCGCCCAAACCTACAATGGCGTAACCCACGCGTTTTTCTTTGGGCAAAATAGTTGGCAAAGACAGTTGCTCGCCTTCGCTTTTGGCGTGCTGGCTCGGCACTTCTACTTTTATCGCTGCCGACATTGGCCCCGGCCCGCTGCTTGTGCTTTGTGCACTGGCCGTACCGCTTGCCAGTAATTCGCCTGCAACGGTAGCGGCAATAATCCCTTTGCCTGCACTTTCTATAAATTGCCTTCTGCCGTATGCTTTTGGGGATGGTGTTTCCGGCCCAATGTCTTTAAAATCTGTCATTTGTTTTGCTTTAGTTTTGATCAGTGTTGATTTTTGTTTGTCCATAAAAAAACTCATAGCCAATGCTTTAGTTTACAATTAATTAAATTTTTTGCCGATAAAAGAAGCATCGTTCTGTCGCTACAGGTTTTTGCACTAATTTTTTGCCGGTAAAAGAAGCATTGGTTGATTATTCGTGCCCAAATCTTCGGCACAACTATTAACTTCGTGCAAATGGATTTAAGCTTTCTGCGTTTTTCTTTTTTTGACGTGCTGGATGTGGTACTGGTGGCCATCATCATTTACCAAATTTACAACCTCATCCGCGGCACCATTGCTGCCAATATTTTTATCGGTTTGGCCATTTTGTGTGCTTTGTATTTTGTGGTAAAAGCTTTAAACATGCGCCTGCTTACCGGCATTTTAGGCAATTTTATGAATGTTGGTATCCTGGCGCTCATCGTGGTTTTTCAGCAAGAGATCAGGCGGTTTTTGCTGCTGGTTGGCCGCAATGCTTCCCTTCAAAGAAACAAAGCTTGGTGGAAATATTTTTTTGGGCGGAAAGAGGAAGAGAAAAACAACCTGGCACGTATCAAACCAATTATTGACGCCTGCAAAACCATGAAAGACAGCCGGACCGGCGCATTGATTGTTTTTGCCAAATATTACGACGAAGAGTTTTTTCACAACAGTTGCGAATATTTGGACGCCAAAATTACCAAACGTTTGCTCGAAAGCATCTTTCAGAAAAACGGCCCGCTGCACGATGGCGCCGTCATTATCTCCGGAAACAAAATCAAATCGGCCAGTTGTATTTTGCCTCTGACCGATAATACAAACCTGCCGCCACAGTTTGGTTTGCGCCACCGCGCCGGCATCGGTATTTCGGAAGCAAGCGATGCAACGGCCTTGATCGTATCCGAAGAAACCGGCGAAATTGCCTACGCCAAACAAGGAAAAGTGAAGATGGACATCAGTTTTAACGAACTGGAAAAACTGCTGAACAAAGATTTTGACTGATAAAAGAAGCATTTTTGTTTTTTGGCGATGCTTCTTTTACCGGTTTAAAATTGGTTTTTTACAACCGTATTTTTTTATAAAAATAAAAGGTTTGTTTTTTGGCAATGCTTATTCTAAAATAGCTTGCGGTTGCGGTGCAAATGCGTACTTTTTGATCAAGGCCAGCATTTGGTAAGGCTCAAATGGTTTTGAAATGAAATCTGTAAAACCGATCAGCATTAGCTCGGCCAACATTTCCTGGTCCATTAAAGATGCCGTAAATGCAATTACCGGTAAGTTCGGATATAAATTTTTCACCTCTTTGATGGCCGTAAAACCATTCATCACCGGCATTTCCAAATCCATCAAAACCAAAGAATAATCTGCGTTTTGTTCTAAAATATCCAAAGCTTCCTGCCCGTGATAAGCACAGGTAACGGTAGCATTATAACCGGTTAAGATTTTTTTGGCAATCATCATGTTGATCTTGTTGTCTTCTGTAACCAGGATATTTAAGCCCGACAGGTCGTTTGTGTCCGGTTTGGCGCTTAACAAAGGCGACTCCTTTTTATCAGCAAGTTTAAAATTGATGATAAAGCTAAACTTGCTTCCCTGGCCTTTTTCGCTTTCTAATTTCAAAGCGCTGTCCATCAATTCCAGCAAACGGAGACAGATAGAAAGCCCTAAGCCAGTGCCGGTGTATTTGCGGGTGCTTTCATCATAAACCTGCCAAAAACTTTCAAATATTTTGCTTTGGTCTTCTTTTGCAATGCCTAAGCCCGTGTCTTTTACTATAAATTCTACCGAGAGCCCTGCACCCTCTTTTTGCCGGCAAAGCAAACTCAACTTTACAAAACCTTTCTCGGTAAACTTTAGTGCGTTTGACAGCAAATTGTTGAGGATTTGAATGATGCGTACATCATCGCCCCAAACCAGCGCGTTGGCTTCAGGCACTATGTCCACCATCAGTTGCAGGTTTTTTTCTTCAAAACTGTTGTAAAACGGCAAGGTAGCGTCTGTAATCAACTGCTTCAAATTGAACTCGACCAGGTGGATTTCCAGTTTGCCGGCCTCTATTTTGTTAAAGTCGAGTATATCGTTTACCAAGTTGAGCATGTGTTTAGAACAATACTTTAAAATTCGGTAATATTCGTTGTCTTCCGAAAGGTATTTTTCATCTTTTAGCAAATTAACTGCACCTAAAACACCATTAAGCGGCGTCCTTAGTTCGTGACCCATGGTGGAAAGGAACCTGGTGCGGGAAGAAATGGTGTTGTTTTTTTCTTCGATCAATTCTTCAAAGTTTAATTTTTGAGAACGGATGAACGCATAGGCAAGGCCAACCGTCATCACTACGGAGGAGAGGGCATTGCACATAAATATTACGGCGCCAATCCGGTGCGAGACTGGTTCTAACGGCTTAACATACAGCCCCAAAAAAATGCAGGTTAAAAAGGAAACCACGGTAATGGTAAAATTAAACAGCAAGGTGTTGTAGTTTGACTTTTCAAAATCTATCAGCACCGGCAAACAAATCAGCAGTGGGAAATAATAGAAGCATTGGCCGGACTGCGCCCCTTCTACCAATACGCTAATTATCAAATGTGTGCTTACAATAAATAGAAATACGTATTCTGTTTTGTTTAGAATGCCTGCCTTTTTTAAAAGCATTACAGATCCAAGGCAAAAGCAAAACAAGCTTGTTGATGCACAGGAAAAGTTGAGGTGTAAACAAAAATAAACGATTGATAAAACGAAGCCGGAAGCAAACGCCACAGAATAAACCAGGAAAAGCCTTTTAGAAAGATCCCTTAAATCAAATATTGACAGGAAAGAGTCTTTTGTGATGAAAGGCATACTTAATTTTTACGAACCGCTAATATTAATGTTTCAAAATCCCTGCTATATTGTTGTCATTTAGGCAATTGCTTTTTGCTTCCGCGTACACCAATTTTATAGGCATAAAAACAGTATGCGGGCTTTTTATTGGTTTTTAAGGATTGGGTTTTGGCACTTCCGTTTTTGGTTGAACAACCGGCGGCAAACGTTTAATTGGCATTGTGTAGATTACGGTTCCATCAGGTTTTACAATTGGCATATTCCAGTTGCCCTGGGGCGTGGCAATCGGCATGTTATCCAACGAAGCCGTTAAATTTTGGTTTGTTGAAGTGGGTTTTTTTGGTTGAACACGAGGCGAAAACAATAAGTTCAAATCGTTTTGTTGCTGTTTAGAAAGCTTGTTTGATGGAACCGTATCGGAAAAACGATTAACGCCAGGTACATTTTGAGGCGTACGGTTTGGCGTAATTGTATTTTGCTGGGCCTTTAGCGTAAAAACCGTTCCTGAAAACAAGATGAAGAAAATAGCTTTTTTCATAACCTCGGGATTTGATGTGTAATTTACAAATGTTTATCCAAAAACTTTGCAAATTAAATGCAAATAAAAAAAGCATCCGGGAAAATCCGGATGCTCTTTTTATGCCCATAAAAACAGTATTTATTTAGCTGCCTTTATTTCGTCTATCGCTTTGGAGATGTAATCGGCCTGGGCATTTAACTGGCTTTTTAAATTTGCATCAGCGTTTTTGGCCTGGTTTTGTTTTTGGGTTTTCAGGTCGCCCAACATGCCCATTACGTATTGGTCAACGCCGTATTGTTTGTATTGAATAGCCAGTTTTTTAAACGCATCAACCCGCGGGTTTACTTTTTGCGTGTCGTTCACTTTCCCCAGCATGGCAACATAACCTTGCATCACGTTGAATTTTGCCTGTACGCCACCCTGGTCAAATGCTTTGCTTACAAAAGGCAATTCGGCTTCCGATCCTTTTGTGGTGTAAAGCAGCACGATGGCTTGTGTAAGCGCGCCTTTGTTGTCTTTTTCAAAACCTTTTGCAATTTTTAAAGCTTCGTCTGGGTTTTGCGCGGCCAAAGCATTTAAAGCCGCACCTTGCACCGCGTACGACTGGCTGTTTAAAGCCGTCCTGAACAAGGGCATATCAGCAGAATTTTTGAGTTTGCCCAAAGCAATGATCGCTGCTGCTTTTACCGTGTTGTTTTTATCGTTTTGGGCGATGTTTGTCAATTCGGGCAAGGCCGCTTGTTTAACTTCATCACTGCTGAGGTTTACATTCCGGATAGCCAAAGTGCGCAGCCCGTAATAGTTATCTTTTAATGCCGCCAGTATTACTTTGCGCGCCCCGGCATCGCCTTGTTTGCCCGTTACGGCGTTCATCGCTTCCCATCGGTCTAAATACAAAGGCGCGTTAAAGTACTGGAACACATATTCGTCCGTAGTTTTATTGTCGGTTTTTTGGGCGAGCAAAGTTTTATCGCCATCCACATTTACCAAATTTGGTTTGGATGCAACTTTAAAACTTAGCGTATCTGCTTTATCACGCATCCAAACCTGATGGCGTTCTTTCTTTCCGCCAACATATAAATCAATGGCCATTGGCAAGGCAAAAGTCTGGCCTTCCTGCGTTTGCGTTAAATAAACAAACTGCGTTTTGTTGCCTTCGTCCCATTTATAATCAATCTTTAAATCCGGGTTGCCCGCGCCATAATACCATTGGTTAAAAAACCAGTTTAAATCCTGGCCGCTCACTTTTTCCAATGCCAAACGCAATTGTTGCGCTTCGCCGTTGCCCAAAGCATTTTGGCGGAGGTATAAATTTAAGCCGGCAAAAAAAGCATCCTCGCCCAAATAAGTGCGCAGCATATTTAAAATGCAGCCGCCTTTTTGGTACGTAACCACATCAAACATGTCTTCTTTATCCGTATAATAAAAACGGACCAAGTTTTTTGTCCGCGCATCTTTAGAATTCAAATAAGCCAGCCTATTTTCGTTGATGTGCGCGCCGCCTTCATCTTTTCCGTAGCGGTGTTCGGCCCAAAGTGTTTCGCTGAAATCCGCAAAAGATTCGTTCACCGTCAAATTGCTCCAGCTTTCGCAGGTTACATAATCGCCAAACCATTGGTGGAAAAGTTCGTGCGCGATGGTGCTTTCGCCTTGGCTGTAATTGTCGTCCAGCATTTCGCGCGGCGTTTTCTGTACGTATTCGCCGTGCAAAGTTGCCGTAGTGTTTTCCATCGCGCCGCTCACATAATCGCGCACCACAATCTGGCTGTATTTGTTCCAGGGAAAATCAACGCCTAACTTCTGCGAATAAAAACCGATCAGTTCCGGCGTAAAACCAAAAATTTGCTTGGCAAAAGGGGCAAAGGCAGGTTCCAGATAATAGTTCACTTCCTTGTCTTTCCATTTGTCTTTGTAAATTTTGAAATCGCCAACGGCCATCATAAACAAATACGGCGCATTGGGCTTGTCCATCTTCCAGGTATCGGTCCGTAAACCATTTCCGGCAGGTTTCTGGGAGATGAGTTTTCCGTTAGAAAGCGTAACGTATTTAGCAGGGACCGTCATGCTGATTTCTTCCAGCGTTTTTTGGTCGGGCTTGTCAATCGTTGGAAACCAGGCGGAAGAACTTTCCGTTTCGCCCTGCGTCCAAATCTGGATCGGTTTGGTTTTGTCCGCGCCATCCGAATTGATAAAATATAAACCTTTCGCATCGCTGATGGCCGCGCTGCCTTTCACTTTCAGTTCGTCTGGTTTAGCCGTGTAACTTAAATACAGCGTGTAGTTTTCTGCTGAAGTATATTTTTTATCGAGTCTGATCTTCAATTGCAAACTATCGTATGTGTATTTCAAAGGAATATTCTTACCGTTTTTTACCACAGAAATATTGCTAATGTCCATTCCTTTGGCATCTAAAGTCAAAGAATCGGTCGGGTAAAAATGCGGTTTCAGCGTAACCCATTCTTTGCCGTATAAATAGTGTTTGGCGTAATCAAAACGGACATCCAGTTTGGTGTTGACCAAATCGTTGATTTTTACCGGCGTGGCGCGGTAAATTTTTAAAGCCGGGTTATCATTGGTTGTTTGGGCAGATAAGGCTGAGGAAACCAAACAGGCTGCGCCGATTGCGGCAAAGCGTTTAAAAAGGTTGATCATATTTTCAATAAAAATTACACAGGTTAAGAAATGTAAATTTACATTCATCCGGCTAATAACGCACAATTAGTTAAATTTGGATAAAGCATAACCATGGAAACTTCAGAAATCAAAAAAAAGCTGCACGATTACATTGAATTTGTAACAGAAGAAAAACTGAAAGCGATTTATACAGTTTTGGAAACTGATATCGAAAGCGTTCACAACCATCAAAACAATCCTGGATTTGTTGCCGAAACGGAAAGCCGGACGAAAGAACCGGAAGCTGGAACGGTGAAGGAAAGCACCTGGCAGGAAGTAAAAGCAAAGGCAATGAAAAGGATTGTTGAGGGTTGATAAAAATCCGGCAATAATTAATTTTAACGTTCTTTTTCCTTGATGAAAAAGAACCAAAAAATCAAGACAAACCCGATCCCTCCGGGCGTTTTGTCAGGCCTTTCCGCGCCTGGGCGACGACCTACCGCTTCGGAATATCAGCGGTTATCTTGCGCTTTTGATGGATATTTTTTAGAATGCTTTTTTTACCGGTATAAATTAAGTGGATTAGAAATCTGATTCTTGTTTTGTTGAATTTGTAGGGCCGCTTGCAAGGTAGCCGCCCAGGAGCGTGGGGCTGAACGCCGCCTGGAGGCGATCCGAAATGCTTGATTTTTTGGTTCTTTTTTATCAAGAAAAAAGAACGCATAAGAGAAAACAAATTTATACCGATAAAAACAGCATGTAAATAAACTTCCTGCACAAAAATTCAGGAAATAAAAAATCCGGCAAAATCAAATTCGCCGGATTTTAATTTTATGCCGATAAAAACAGTATCAGCAATATTGGTCGAAAGCACCAGCCAGGTTATCGGCAATCATTTGTGCCGGGCGGCCTTCAATCTGGCGGCGTTCAATAATGTGCACCAATTTTCCGTCTTTAAACAAAGCCATCGCTGGGGAAGACGGCGGATAAGGCAGCATATAATCGCGTGCTGTATCTACGGCATCTTTTTCCATTCCCGCAAAAACCGTAACAAAACGGTCTGGCACTTTGCCGTTTTGCGTAGCCATTTTTGCAGCCGGGCGCGCATTGGCGGCCGCACAACCGCAAACCGAGTTAACCATGACAAAAGTCGTTCCCGGCGATTCGATGGCATTTTTTACATCATCGGCCGTTTTTAATTCCTGAAAACCAACTCGGGTCAAATCTTCCCGCATCGGGGCAACTAAATATTCTGGGTACATTTTTTCTTTTCCTTTAATCTTCAACAAAGCTAATCAATCCAAATTGTTCGTGCCAAGTGAAGTAAAATATTAACAAAACACTGACAACGATTATCATCCAAATTTCAAATAAAACTTTTTTATACTTATTTTTGCATGATAAAAGAAGCATTATGGCATTAGTAGAAACCTACGTTCCGTTTAAAGTAAAAGACATTAATTTGGCCGAGTGGGGCCGCAAAGAAATTGGCCTTGCCGAAGCAGAAATGCCGGGTTTAATGGCTTTACGTGCAGAATACGGCGTATCGAAACCGCTGAAAGGCGCGCGGATTGCAGGCTGTTTGCACATGACGATCCAAACTGCTGTTTTGATAGAAACGCTGATTGAACTGGGCGCCGAAGTTACCTGGTCGTCCTGCAATATTTTCTCCACACAAGACCATGCCGCTGCGGCCATTGCGGCTGCCGGGATACCGGTTTATGCCTGGAAAGGGATGAACGAAGAAGAATTTGAATGGTGCATTGAGCAAACTTTATATTTTGGCGAAGACCGCAAGCCGTTGAACATGATTTTAGATGATGGCGGCGATTTGACCAACCTAGTTTTTGATAAATATCCTGAACTGGTTGCAGGCATCAAAGGTTTATCCGAAGAAACCACCACCGGCGTGCACCGTTTGTACGAGCGCATGAAAAACGGCACCTTGCCGATTCCTGCCATCAATGTAAACGATTCGGTTACGAAATCCAAGTTTGATAACAAATACGGTTGCCGCGAATCTTTGGTGGATGCCATCCGCCGCGCAACCGACGTGATGATGGCCGGAAAAGTAGCCGTAGTTTGCGGTTATGGCGATGTTGGAAAAGGTTCTGCGGATTCTTTGCGCAATGCCGGTGTGCGTGTAATTGTAACCGAAATTGACCCGATTTGTGCGTTGCAAGCTGCGATGGAAGGTTTTGAAGTAAAGAAACTTTCGACTGCCATTACCGAAGCCGACATTGTAGTTACCGCAACCGGAAATTGCAATATTGTACGCGAAGAACATTTCCGTGCGTTAAAAGACAAAGCCATTGTTTGCAACATTGGCCACTTTGATAACGAAATTGACATGGCTTGGCTGAACGAAAATTATGGCAATACCAAAATCGAAATCAAGCCGCAAGTTGATAAATATACCATCAATGGTAAAGATGTAATTGTATTGGCCGAAGGCCGTTTGGTAAACTTGGGTTGTGCAACCGGACATCCAAGTTTCGTGATGAGTGCTTCTTTTACCAACCAAACTTTGGCACAATTGGAACTTTGGATGAATACCGACAAGTACGAAAACAAAGTTTATACTTTGCCAAAAACTTTAGATGAAAAAGTTGCAAGGTTGCATTTGTCCAAAATTGGTGTTGAGTTGGAAGAATTGGATAATTACCAGGCCGATTACATTGGTGTAAAAGTTGAAGGTCCGTTTAAACCGGATTATTATCGGTATTAATTTAGCTGTCAGCTTTTAGCAGTTAGCTATTAGCTTTTGGATAACTGGCATTAAAACTTAAACAATAATTTTAAAAAAAGAAATGGCTTCTAAGTTTGGAAGCCATTTCTTTTTTTAATAAAAATCATAACTTTATAACATGCAAAGAATTTATCGTGTTTTGTTAACGCCGGAAGCGGAAGGCGGATTTTCTGTTTCTGTTCCGGCTTTGCCTGGTTGTTTTACACAGGGTGAAACTGTGGAAGAAGCTATGAAGATGGCAAAAGAAGCAATTAGCTTGTATGTGGAAAGTTTGGAATTGGACGAATGCTTCTAATTAATAATTTATACTGATTACATCAAAGAATAAAAAAAACATAATCTTGAAAAGCTGCTTTAATAAAGGCAGCTTTTTTTGTGCCCCAAATTATCTCCATACTTCTTTTATGACCATAAAATTTACCTTTCTGATTTTTATTTTTTCCGCATTGGTTTTACAAGTTTATGCGCAGGATTTGCCTAAAACAGAAAAGCCAATCAAACAACGCTATAATCTTTTTCATCCCACGCCAAAAGATTCCTTGCGTTCGTTTGATCCGGACCGGCCAAACATCACCGAATCGCCTTATACCGTTGATGCCGGGCACATCCAATACGAAGCAGATTTTTTGCGTTATCAATACAAAACAACCGAAGAAAGCAAGCAGCATGCCATCTTGTATAATTATTTTAACATCAAAGTTGGGTTGAGCAATAGTTTGGC
>CAXTKQ010000002.1:0-2896 GCA_964244955.1 uncultured Sphingobacteriaceae bacterium
ACACATCCGGCAGGCAAAGCAAAAAATATTTTCGCAAGCCAATACGGTACTGATTGATCTGTACTGGCAGCTGGGTAAAACCATTAGTGAAAAAGTAGCATTTGAGGCATGGGGCAAAGGCGTAGTTAAGGAACTGGCAAAATACATCGCCAAAAATGACCCCGAAAGCAAAGGTTTTAGCGATAAAAACTTGTGGCGTATGAAGCAATTCTACGAAACCTACCATACTGATGAAAAACTTGCCATACTGTGGCGGGCATTATCCTGGAGCCATAATTTGGCTATCTTTTCGCGTTGTAAAACTTCTGAAGAGCGAAAGTTTTATTTGAATCTATCTAACAGAGAAAATTACAGTTTCCGCGAACTTGACCGGCAAATTTCAGCATGTTTATTTGAACGCACTATGTTTGGAAATCAAAAACTCTCAACAGTGTTGAGAGAATTGCATCCAAATGTCAATCAAGTATTTAAAGATAATTATGTGCTGGAGTTTTTGGGCTTGCCAGATGTCCACAGCGAAAACGACCTGCAAAAAGCACTTACCCGCCACATGAAAGCTTTTATCCTTGAGCTGGGCAAAGACTTTATTTTTATGGGCGAAAATTACAGGCTGCAAGTAGGCAACCAGGATTTTTATATTGATTTGCTGTTTTATCACCGGGATTTGTGCGCCCTGATCGCTTTTGAGCTAAAGATCGGCAGGTTTATGCCCGAACATTTGGGTCAGCTAAACTTCTATCTGGAAGCCTTGGACAGAGATGTAAAAAAGCAACACGAAAACCCCAGTATTGGCGTGCTGTTGTGCCGGGATAAAGACGAAGAAGTAGTAGAGTATGCTTTGTCTCGCAACCTATCACCTACCCTCATTGCGCAGTACCAACTGCAATTGCCGGATAAAATGCTGATCAAGCAAAAACTCCACGAATTTTATGAACAACACCTGCCGGAAAGCAAAGATTTAGAATTGGAATGAGTGAAGAAATAAGAAATAAGTTGGTGCCGAAGTTGAGGTTTCCTGAGTTTCAAAATGCGGCGGATTGGCTGTGCACTACTATTGGAGAAGTTGGTACGTTTTACTACGGCAAGAGTGCACCAAAGTGGTCCTTATTTAGTGATGCACCAACCCTCTGCGTTAGGTACGGAGAGCTATATACAAAATTCGATACAATAATTTCCAAAGTTTTATCACGCACAAATATTGATTCGAGCAATTTGAGATTTAGTAAGGGCGGGGAAATTCTTATTCCACGAGTTGGTGAAGTTCCGCAAGATTTTGCAAAAAACTGTTGTTATCTTCCATTTTCAAATATTGCTATTGGCGAAATGATTAGTGTATATGAAACAAAAGAATACCCAATTTTTTACGCATATTATTTCAGAACACTATGGAAACAATTTGCCGAAGTTGTTGAAGGGCAAAATGTAAAAAACCTATATTATTTCAATCTTGAACCAATCGTTGTTGGAAAACCTTCATTCCTAGAACAACAAAAAATAGCCGATTGTCTTTCTTCTTTAGATGATTTAATTACTGCCCAAAAACAAAAACTCGAAGCACTCAAAACCCATAAAAAAGGGTTGATGCAACAGCTTTTCCCCGCCGAAGGTGAAACGGTGCCTAAATTGCGGTTTGCGGAGTTTAGGGAAAGTGGGGATTGGGTGAAGAAGAAATTAGGAGATATAGGAAAATTTACTGGCGGAGGTACACCAAGTCGAATGAATGAAGAGTTTTGGAAAGGTGATATCCCTTGGATTTCGAGTTCTGATTTACATGAAGATTCGATATATTCAATAAAAATCAATCGTTTTATAACAAAAGAAGCATTACAGGGATCAGCAACAAAATTAGTCCCTAAAAACAGCATTCTGCTTGTATCTCGTGTAGGTGTTGGTAAATTGGCAATTTCTAAAAATACAGTTTGTACGAGTCAGGATTTCACAAACTTAACTCCTGCAAATGACAATCTCATCTTTTTAGCTTATTATTTAAAATTTAATAGTAAAGTTCTTCTTTCGTTTAGTCAAGGAATGGCTATTATGGGATTTACAAAAGATGACATTTCAAATTTGGAGTTACTGTTACCAACAAATAAAGAACAACAAAAAATTGCCGATTGCCTTTCTTCTTTAGATGAACTTATTGCAGCGCAAACAGAAAAAATAGAAGCATTAAAACAGCATAAAAAAGGTTTGATGCAACAACTCTTCCCAATTTTTACCCTATAAAAACAGCATGACCGCATTAGAACAACAACAATTAGGCAAAACGCTTTGGGCCATAGCAGATGATTTGCGCGGTGCCATGAATGCCGATGATTTTCGGGATTACATGTTGTCCTTTTTGTTTTTGCGTTATTTATCAGATAACTACGAAACGGCAGCAAAAAAAGAATTAGGCCCCGATTATCCAACTTTAAATATTGGTGATAAAAGAAGCCCTTTAACCGTATGGTATGCAGCCAATGAAGCAGATGTAGAAGAGTTTGAAAAGCAAATGCGCCGCAAAGTGCATTATGTAATAGAGCCGAAACATTTATGGAACAGTATTGCCGAAATGGCACGGACGCAACATCCGGACTTGCTGGAAACCTTACAAGCTGGTTTTAAATACATCGAAAACCATTCTTTCGCCAGTAGCTTCCAGGGTTTGTTTTCCGAGATCAACCTCGATTCGGAAAAATTGGGTAAAAACTATACGGAGCGGAATGCAAGGCTTTGCACCATTATCCAAAAAATAGCCGATGGCATTGCTAAATTCTCTGCCAACAGCGATGTTTTGGGCGATGCTTACGAATACCTGATTGGGCAGTTTGCAGCAGGTTCCGGCAAAAAAGCAGGCGAGTTTTATACGCCGCAACAGATATCAAGCATCCTATCTGAAATTGTAACGTTAGAC
>CAXTKQ010000002.1:2906-4386 GCA_964244955.1 uncultured Sphingobacteriaceae bacterium
GTCAGGACCCATCTCTCGGTAAAAAGAAAAAGCTGGATAAAGTGCTTGATTTTGCATGTGGTTCGGGTTCATTGCTTTTAAATGTGAGAAGACAATTAGGCGCACATGGCATCGGCAAAATTTACGGACAGGAAAAAAATATTACCACTTACAACCTGGCCCGTATGAACATGCTGCTGCATGGCGTAAAAGACACGGAGTTTGAAATTCACCATGGGGATTCTTTACTGAACGATTGGGATATGTTAAACGAAATGAACCCGGCAAAAAAGATGGAGTTTGATGCCATTGTAGCCAATCCGCCATTTAGCTATCGTTGGGAGCCAACCGAGGTTTTGGGCGAAGATTTTCGTTTTAAAAGTTATGGACTTGCACCTAAATCAGCAGCAGATTTTGCATTCCTCCTGCATGGTTTTCACTTTTTGGGCGAAGAAGGTACAATGGCAATTATCTTGCCACATGGGGTTTTATTTCGCGGTGGTGCCGAAGAACGCATCCGAATGAAGCTTTTAAAAGACGGCCATGTTGATACCGTGATTGGCTTACCTGCCAATTTGTTTTTTTCAACCGGTATCCCTGTTTGTATTCTGGTGTTGAAAAAATGCAAGAAATTTGATGATGTGCTATTTATTAACGCCAGTGAATATTTTGAAAAAGGCAAAAGGCAAAATCGTTTACGGGATGGAGAAGTTGGCGAGCCAAACGATATCCGGAAGATTGTAGAAACTTATCAATACCGCAATCAAAACGATGTTAGCTATTCCCGTCGTGTATCGATGGACGAGATTGAAAAAAACAATTTCAACCTAAATATTTCACGGTATGTAAGTACGTCCGTTTCAGAAGAAATAATAGACCTAAAAGAAGTATTCAACAAATTGACTGAGATTGAGCAAAAAGCTAATGATGCTGCCAATACACATAATAAGTTTTTGATCGAATTGGGTTTGCCGTCAATTAAGGCTTAGCAAGCTTTTTAATATTCCAATTGTATTTAAAGTGCAAATTACTGATTAGTATTTTATTTCTTCAACAATTCCAAAACCTCCGTCTTCAAATAATCCTTAATAAAAAACAACACATTATCATGCTCACTAAAATCCTCGGCTTCGTGCGCGGTAGTTAAGGCAACACATTTCATCCCGGCATTTTTGGCTGCTTCCACGCCTTTGGGCGCATCTTCAAAAACGATACAATCTTCCGGTTTTACGCCCAATGCTTCGGCGGCTTTTAAAAATGTTTCTGGATGAGGCTTGCTTTTCTCCACATCATTGGCGCTGATGATTGCTTTGAAAAAATGACGGATGTGCAAATTATCCACCACAAAATCAATATTAAAGGGGATTGCCGCCGAAGCAATGGCCAGTTGGATTTGCTGTTCGTTTGCTTTTTTCAGGAAATCATCCAAACCGGCAATCAGTTTTAAATGCGGCCGGAAACGTTCCTGGTAATCTTTTTCCTTTTTCATGGCGTATTCATC
>CAXTKQ010000002.1:4396-12306 GCA_964244955.1 uncultured Sphingobacteriaceae bacterium
AGACTGAATTTGCCTTTTCCAAAAACCCGTTCTAAAACTTCAGGGTTTTTGCCATACATTTCTTTTTTAACTTCTTCTTTGCTTAAACCGGCACCCAAATCGTTGTTTAAAATATCAACCCAGGCTTGCCCATGGTACGCCATGTTGTCCACCATTGTGCCGTCCATATCAAAAAGAAAAGCCTTTTTTTGTTGCTTGTTGTCCATACCAGCAGCAACACCAATTTGAGGTTAAGGTTGCAGCAACGCCAATTTTTGCCCGGTAAAAGAAGTATGCCTTACTTTTTCTTTAGTGCTTCTTCTGCAAAACGCATCAAATCATCGGGCGCCATAAAACCCATCGTCCCGAGAACAGGTTTGGCGTTTTCATCAAAAATAATTAAGGTTGGATAAGCCTGGATTTTCCATTGTTGTGCCAGCATTGGGCCTTGTCCGGCTTCCATATCAATAGAAACGTTGATGAAGTTTTTGTTGAAAAAATCGGCCACTTTTTTATTGGTGAACGTACGCAGCTTCAGCATTTTACAGGGGCCGCACCAAATGGCGTAGCAATCTACAAAAATCCATTTTTTTTGTGCCGATGCTTTTTTTACGGCCGCGTTCCAATCGTTCTCCACAAAAACAATTTTATCTGCCGGGGCAGTTTTAGCAACAGGAATTGGTTTAACAGCAGGAACTGGTTTAAAAGATGCAGCCGAAAAAAATGCCGGTAAAAGAAGCATCCAAGTATATTTTCTGATCATGATTGTAATTTTGATTTTAATAGTAACACAATATACGAAGATTGCAATTTGAGGTTTTGGTTTATTTGGTTGAGGTAACAACGTTTAAAAAGCGCTCTACCGTATAAGTGGCCAATTGTCCGCTCGGGCCGTTTAGGTTATAATCGCAACCATGCGTTGCCCAAGGCAAACTTAAAAAATAATGTTTTACGCCAAGCTGGTTTAGTTTTGCATTGAGGCGGACACTATGCTGATAAGAAACCAGCACATCATTTTTGCCATGGATCAGCAAAGTGGGAACCGATCGTGCCGAAGCAAACAAAATGGGCGAACTTGCCGCATAGTTCTTCGGAACTTGCTTGTAAGTTCCGCCCAAATAATCTTCCATCACTTTGTGCGAATCCAGAACCAATGGATTGGATGGAACAAAATATCCGAAGACCATATCTGCCGGGCCATAAAAATCAATTACGCCTTTTATGACTTCATTTTTCAAAGTGTAAGCAGCCAGCAAAGCGATTTGCGCCCCGGCCGATCTTCCCAACAAAACAAAATTATTGGTATCAATTTGTAGTTTTTCTGCGTTTGTTTTTAGATAACCGATAGCGTTTTTTACATCTGCTACCGGCTGTGGGTTTTGGTATTGCGGTGCCAAACGGTATTCCATCGAAGCAACCTGATAACCCCGGCGCGCCAGATAACTGTTCAGTTCGGGCAGTTGCTTGCGGTCGCCGCCACTCCATGAACCGCCGTGGATAACGATAACGCAAGGTTTTTTCCCTGCTGTTTTTGCGGGATAAAAATCCAGTTGCAAATCAACATCCGGATATTTTTGATAAGTAAAAGTTTGCGGCATGATTGCCTTTTCGTCAATCCCCGAAAACATGGAAAAGCACGAATATGGTTTTTTAAGGTGCGGCTGTTTCAGATTGGCTTCTTCATTGCCTAAACTCGATTTTAATTCTTCCGGAAGTTTTGCGGCTACACCGTAAGCCCGAAAAACAGGCGATAAAAACAGCATCAGTGTGATAAAAGCCAGAAAATCTCCGGCGCGCTTGTAGGCAATCAACCTGCTTCTAAACAAATAAAAGATGATGGTGAGGACGATAAAAACGTACGGAAACTCGGCAACTAAAATCGCCAGAATCCACAAATGGTAAGTTGGCGCGGGCAAAACGGCCAGCATGGAAACCAAAAACAACAGAAAAACCAGGAGTAAACGAAGCATCAGTTATAATGTAGATGAATAGCTTTTAACCAATGCTGCTTTTACCACTATATTTTTCGCAAGCGGATAATGTGCAAATGGTGCATCAGCCGCATAACCGGATAAGTTGGGTCAACCTCAAACCAGCGTTTGGCAAAGTTGGCATCGTTTGGTTTTTTGTGATGGTTGTTCTGGAAGAGTTCGCCCAGCATCAAAAAATCCAAAGGCAGCATATTTTTGCTGTGGTCGTGGTTATCAAAATTGGAATAGCCGTATTTGTGGCCGCACCAGTTGACGATGGCGCCATGCAACGGGCCCATCAAAAAGTGCACCGGCAGCAATAAAAACATCCACCATTGCGTGGCAAAAGCAACATAAAAGGCAATGTAGAAAAGGCCAAAACCGATGCGGCTTATCCAGGAATCGCCTATTCGATCAACAAAACCCCAGGTTGGGTAACGGTCGCGAAAAGCAGGTTCAGGCTCGATCCGGTGTTTTTGGTAATCCATGTAAATGTTTTTGGTTTTGATCATCATGCCCAAAACATCCTTTGCAAAATGCGGCGAGTGCGGGTCTTTCGGCGTATCGCTGTAGGTATGGTGCATGCGGTGCAAAATGGCATAAGCGCGCGGGTTTAAAAAAGAAGATCCCTGGAAAATGTAGGTCATGAAATAAAAGGCTTTTTCCCAAAAAGGGTTAAGCTTAAACACTTTGTGCGAAGCGTAACCGTGAAGAAAAAAAGTTTGAAAAAACAACGACAAGAACCAGTGGGACAAAAAGAAAATAAAAATGATCATTATAAAATGGGTTGAAGCAATACCATATACGTTAAAATGGCAGTTTTGATTTGGATTTTTCTGAGAAATGATGCTAAAATAAGCTTAATTAACTTTCGGAACAAATGCTTTACCGCCTAAAACGGATTTATGCAGAAGTGGTTAAACACCGTTTTTAAAACAATTTAGTGCTATTTTAGAAAGTAAAGCAAACAATTCTCCTTTTAGTAAAAGAATACTTCAATAATGAAAATATTTATAACAGGTTTAAACAAGCCAGGTAAAAAAAGCCGATTGTGCTTAAAAATAACTTTTGATGTTGCTTTAATTAATTTTTATAACAGAAACTGGTAAAATTTTATATTTCTGATGCTAAAATTTTTTATTTTGATGTTATCAGCCTCCATAAACTTTGTAAAACCTAAAAAAATATTGAATTATTTAAAATTTTATATTTTTTTATAGGATTTATAAAAACTTAGTGTTATCTTTACACTATGAAAAAAAAGCAACGATAATTTTTTTCATTAAAAAAGTCTTCTCATAATTTAGGTTTATAATTGGTTAGTAAAAGCTCCTGCCCATCAGGAGCTTTACTTTTTTACAGGCTTTTTTGCAAAAAAAATCCGGGCCGAAACATTGGTTCCAACCCGGATGACTGCTATAACAGCAATTATTTTGTTTTAATTGCTTCTTCCCCGAAAAAGGGAAATCAACCAAATAATTACCAGGATTACAACAACTACGGCTATAATACCTACGGCTGCCCCGGCTTTAAAAATTCCGCCAATAGCAGAACAACTGCTTAACACCATCAGGGTTAATGCCAGTATAAAAAGGTTCAATTTTTTCATGCAATTAGTTTTTAAGTTATTTGCCTAACAGGGGCAGTTGTGTATTGTTTTTGTAAAATTCCTGCTTCAATTGTTTAGGCCGATGTCCGTAAATAATTTGACCCTTGCTTAAATATTTCTCTTTTTTTAAAACATTCAAATCCTAAACAAAACAAATACTTCTTTTAGCACCCTTTTTTTGACCGCTAATTTCTGTTACGGCGGTTTGGCCTTTTAGAAATTATCCAAACAAACAACCCCAAAATAATCAAAACAGAATAGATGCCCAGTTTAAACCCGGCCCTAAAAACACCGCCAACCACCATACAGCTTTGCATGGTGCCTGCCAAAATCAATAAGCCAAACAAAACCCTTTTTTTCATGACGTAATATTATAAAATATTGAATGGTTAAAAGCGGAATATTTTCATTAATAATGTGATGCTTCTTTTATGCCCTAAAATTTTGCAACCACAATCAATCCTAAAGGTTTATTGTTCATACAGCATTAACAAAAGACACTATGAAAAACAAAACCGGAATTTTTTTGAACGAATTGGGCACGGCCATTGGCATTGGCGTAATGGCCGGTTTGGCTGGCACCGCTGCCATCACCATTTCGCAAATGATCGAAATGAAAATTGATGGCCGCGAACCAAGTTCTGCACCTGCCGATGCCGCTTCTAAAGTATTGGATATCAAACCCGAAAGCGAAGAAAAAAAGGCAAAAGTTTCGCAGCAGATCCATTGGGCCTACGGCACTTCGTGGGGAGTTGCGCGCGGTTTAATTTCGCTGGCCGGACTGAAAGGCTGGAAAGCAACGCTGGTACATTTTGCAGCCATCTGGGGGACAGCAAATGTAATGCTGCCGACATTAGACGTTGCGCCACCGGCAACGGAAGAAGATACCAAAACTATTTCTATTGATGGCCTGCACCATGCCGTTTATGCAGTTGCAGCAGGTTTGGCATTTGATGCCATCGCAAAAAGAACTTCGGAAGCTGCTTTGAACAACGAATTATCTTCGGCCAAAAAAATGTTTAAAAAAAAACTGGCTTAAAAACAGTATTGTGTTTAATATAAAAAGGCTTCAGGAAATTTCCCGGAAGCCTTTTTAATGATCGAACAGCAAGACTAAACCGCATCCTGTTCCAAAATGTTTTTTCCTAAATGCTGGATTTCTTCGGCACTTAAAATTAAAGCTTCGTGGCCATGCGGCTCGTAAATCCAAATGTTGTTTTCATTGCAATACAAACAACCGCAGGATTGCTCTTTGTAAAACAAGTTGTAGGTTGGCCGCAGTTGGTTTTCTGCTTTTTCGGCACCAATTTCCAAACAATGGTCTTTCCGGTATAGGTCAATAATAAATTTGCTCATAAAATCAATTCTAATAAAATCCCGGTTTTTGCCGGATTGGCAAAACCAATCAATGATACTGTTTTTATCGGCATAAATTTAACAACACCGATAGCGGTATTTAATTTTACAATCAAAAAACCGCACCAATTTTTAACCGGTAAAAACAGCATTGCCTTTCTTCAACCAAAAACAAATCCTAAGGCAGTTTTAAACGGTAAATGGCATAAGGCGTAGTCCGTTTATTTACACCAGCATTATGCTCTGGCGTTTTTTGGATTTGCGAACAGCTTACATACAAATAGCCGTCTTTGGAAACCGAATAACTGTCTGGCCAAATTAAGCGTGCATCTTTTACCAAAGTGGTCATTTTCAAATCGGGAGAAATTTGAAGAATGGCTGAGTTTTGCGGATCGCCCAAATACAGATTCCCTTTTTTATCGAAAGTCATGCCATCGGTTACGGCAAATTTTCCCAGGTCTTCTACATAACCTTTTAATTTTTGTGCAGGCAATGTATCGTTCCGCAGAAATTCTGTTTTGATGCGGTACAGTTTGGTATCGGTCAATGGTTTGTAATACAGCCAATCACCGTCGGGCGTTAAAGCAATCCCATCCGAATCAAACTTAACCGGCTGGCCGTCCTGCATCATTTCTTTGCCATCAATAATAAACTTAAAATCTTTATCAGAATGGACCGAATAATGGTTTTGCAGCAATTGCCTTGCTTTTCCGGTTTTTAAATCAACCACTACAATTCCGCCTGTTCCGGAATTGGTCATGTAAGCGTATTGCCTTTTGGTATCCACGCGGACATCATTGATATAACTATGCTCGTCGGTTACGCCTTCAAAAGTGTAAGTACGTTCTGGTTTATTGGTATTTAAGTTGATTTTGACCAGCTTGTTGCTTTGCTGGTAAACCTTGTCCAACTTTGGCGCGGCCGGATCAACCACCCACATTGCATCGTTGTCATCAATATAAACGGCCTGCACACAAACCCATTTGTTTTTACCGCTTTCGCCGGGTTTCCAACTGTTCATGGCCGCATCCGGAAAAGGTTTTACCTGATTGTTGGGCAAAACTTCAACCAAAGCATACTTATAGATAGAAGGCGTCCACAAAGGATAGTTGGTAAAAAGCCGGCCTTTTGCCGAAATGGCAACGCCGGTCAACTGGTAAGTCGGATCGGCAAAAACCTGTTCCAGTTTTACAGATGAATTTCCGTTGGGATTATCGGTTGCTTTATGTTCGGCATTGTTGCCGGTTGTGGCGCCCGGGTTTTTGTTGGCATCACTTTCTGACGGTTGGCTGCCGGATTTATTATTGCTGCAGGAAGCTAAACTTGCAGCCAAAACAATCAAGGAATAGCTTAATAATTTTTTCATGCTAACTAAACCCAACTTGTATTAAAAAAGTTTAGAAATTTCTTTTTAGGAAAAGCCTATTTAAATTTTGTCATGCCTATTTTTCATGCTATCAAACTTCAGATCCTATTTTTTTGGCTAAAGCCAATTGCGTTCTCTTTTATCCACGGCCTAAAGGCCGTGGCAATTAAAACTGCATGATGCTGTAAGGTTTAAAATCAAATGTAAAAAGGCTTGTAAAACAAAGCAACTTAATTGCCACGGCCTTTAGGCCGTGGAATATGTAAATTTAGGTTGGCTTTAGCCAAAATACCATTGAATGAAATTTAAACAGGCTCGAAATTGATCGGTGCCAAAAAAACACAGGTAAAAGAAGCATCGACACTTAATGGTGCTTAAAAAACATGAGGTAAATTTGCTTGATGACGTGGTAAGCGGCAAAGCTCCAAAATAAAATGGCAATACTTTTATTGATGATCTTGCTGCTCAAAGCAAACTTGTCTTTGATATAATTGGCAGATTTTGCGTAGATGTACAAGCAGGAAAATGCGCCTAAAGCAGAACCAAAGCTAAACACAACCAACTCAAAACCAGAAGCTTCGATCCATTCGTGCGTAATTAAATATGTACCAGTGATGAGCCAGAACGGGATTTGCATCGGGTTTACAATGCCGAGGATGATGCCATAACGGATACTGTCGTTGCTGGAATATTTTTCGCTTGGCTTCTCGTTGCGGTTGTTCCAAGTTACAAAACCCAAAACGGTGAATAAAACCACCATCACCCAATCAATAATAGTAGCCAGTTTCATTTGTTGCGAGAGCCAGCTTGCGCCATGCATAATCAGCAACGTAAAAAAAAACTCGACACATGAAAAGGCAGAAATAAAATACAAAGCTTGTTTTACGCCACGGTTGATGGTGATTTGTACGAGCGTGAGGTTGATGTTTCCGGGCGGAATGTATCCGATAAAATTGCAGACGATGCCCAAAAAAAATGTCAGAAAAATCATGCTGCAAATTAATCAGGTTTTTTTAGAAACAGAAAGTTTATTCAGGACCGGAAGCACAAACATAAATTTTTAGGGGATAAAAGAAGCATCCGTAAAATAAAAAAACCGCTTGTTTAAGGCGGTTTTTTTATTTAAACATTAGCCTGTTTCAACCGCTCTTTTAAAAACTGCGCCGTGTACGATTTCTTTTCTTTCAGCAGCTTTTCCGGCACACCTTCAAAAACCAGGTTGCCGCCGCGGTCGCCGCCTTCCGGGCCAATATCAATTACCCAATCGGCACATTTAATCACATCCATGTTATGTTCGATCACCACAATTGTATTGCCCTGTTCCAGCAAAGCGTTAAAAGATTTCAGCAGTTTTTTGATGTCGTGAAAATGAAGCCCGGTTGTTGGTTCATCAAAAATAAACATCGTTTTGCTGGCATTATTTCCTTTAATTAGGAAGGAAGCCAGTTTGATCCGCTGCGCTTCGCCGCCAGAAAGCGTGTTGGAAGATTGCCCCAACTGCACATAACCCAGACCAACTTCCACCAGCGGTTTTATTTTGTTGAGGATTTTGGTTTCCTTTTCAAAGAAAACCTGCGCTTCGTCAATCGTCATCTGCAAAATTTCGGCAACGTTTTTATCCTGATACGTA
>CAXTKQ010000002.1:12316-12666 GCA_964244955.1 uncultured Sphingobacteriaceae bacterium
CATCCAAAACGTGTTGTTTAAAACGTTTGCCGCCGCAAGCTTCGCAAGGCAGAAAAATATCGGCCATAAACTGCATCTCAATCTTCACTTCGCCTTCGCCCTGGCAAACATCGCAACGGCCGCCTTCTACGTTAAAAGAAAACACGGCTGGTTTTAACCCGGCTGCTTTGGCGGAAGCTTGTGCAGCAAAAAGGTTCCGAATATCGTCCCAAGCTTTGATGTAAGTAACCGGATTGGAGCGCGAAGAACGGCCAATCGGGTTTTGGTCCACCATTTCCACTTGTTTAATTTTGCTGATATCGCCTTCAATGCCATCGTAGCCGCCGGTTTTTTCGCCCGAATAATTACCC
>CAXTKQ010000002.1:12676-73802 GCA_964244955.1 uncultured Sphingobacteriaceae bacterium
CCGTTTCACCAAACTGGTTTTGCCCGAACCGGAAACGCCGGTAACCACGGTTAACACACCAAGCGGAAATTTTACGTCAATGTTTTTGAGGTTGTTTTCGCGTGCTCCTTTTATCAGGATAAAATCGTTCCAGCTTCTGCGTTGTGTTGGAACCGGGATTTCTTCGCGATGGCTTAAATATTTGCCGGTCAAACTGTGGTCGTCGGTCAAAATCTCCTGATACGTTCCGGTAAAAACCAATTCGCCGCCGTGCGTTCCGGCTTCCGGGCCAATATCAATGATATGATCGGCAGCTTGCATAATTTCTTCTTCATGCTCTACCACCAAAACCGTATTGCCCACATCGCGCAGCGATTTTAAAACGGTAATTAAACGTTGCGTATCGCGCGGGTGCAAGCCGATGCTTGGCTCATCCAAAACATAAACCGACCCAACCAAACTGCTGCCTAAAGAAGTGGCCAGGTTGATACGCTGTGATTCTCCGCCCGAAAGCGTGTTCGACAGACGGTTTAAGGTGAGGTAACTCAAGCCAACATCATTTAAAAACCGCAAACGGTTGATGATTTCGAGCAGTAAACGGCGTGCGATTTTTTCGTCCTGCGCGTTAAGTTTCAGGTTTTGAAAGAAAGCCAACGCCTCGTCCATCGGCATCAAAACAATATCGGTGATAGACTTTGAATTCACCTTGACAAAAGAAGCATCCTGCCGCAACCGGCTGCCTTTACAGTCCGGGCAAATGGTTTTTCCGCGGTAGCGCGACAACATCACGCGGTACTGGATTTTGTAGGTTTGCTCTTCCAGCTCTTTAAAATAGGCATCCAATCCGCGAAAATATTTATTACCGCTCCAAACCAAAGCCTGCTGTTTCGGGGTTAATTGCGAGTAAGAACGATGGATCGGGAAATCAAATTTAATGGCCGAGTTGACCAACGCATCGTTCCATTCTTTCATTTTCTCGCTGCGCCAAGGCGCAATCGCACCATCGTAAATAGATTTGCTTTTATCCGGGATGACCAAATCTTCGTCAATGCCAATCGTTTTGCCATAACCTTCGCAGCGTTTGCAAGCACCGTAAGGATTGTTGAAACTGAAGAAATTGGGCGAAGGTTCTTCAAAACGGATGCCGTCCAGTTCAAAACGGTCGCAAAAAAACTGGTCCCTTTCCGGCTCTTCTTCCGTTGGTTTGTAGCGAAGGTAACAATCGCCGCGGCCTTCAAAAAAAGCAGTTTGTACCGAATCGGCCAGTCGGCTCAACGTTTCTTCTTCGGTGTTGATGATCACCCGATCTACCACGATAAAAACAGCATGATCGCTTTTTAGC
Source organism: uncultured Sphingobacteriaceae bacterium (assembly GCA_964244955.1). Classification (GTDB taxonomy): domain Bacteria; phylum Bacteroidota; class Bacteroidia; order Sphingobacteriales; family Sphingobacteriaceae; genus Mucilaginibacter_A. The sequence goes on from CAXTKQ010000002.1 coordinate 13,998, forward strand.
TCTACATCTTTTACCGTTGTATCTTCCAAAATTTGTTCGATGCGCGAAATTTTCCCTTCAAACAAAACCCGTTGAAAACCTTTTTGCAGCAAAACGGCCAGTTCTTCTTTTAGCGTCCGGTTATTATGCGGGTGCAGCGGGCAATAAACGGTAACGGCGGTATCGGTTGGTAAGGCAGCCGCAAAATTGACCACATCGGTTACCGTATCTTTTTTTACGATTTGTCCGGATTTTGGCGAAACCGTTTTTCCGATCCGGGAGAAAAGCAGCTTTAAATAATCATAAATTTCGGTAGAAGTGCCAACGGTAGAACGCGGATTGGAAGTAATAACTTTTTGCTCAATGGCAATGGCCGGCGCAATGCCGCGGATGTAATCCACATCGGGTTTGTTCATCCTGCCCATAAACTGCCGGGCGTAGGAAGATAAGCTTTCTACATAACGGCGCTGGCCTTCGGCGTACAAGGTATCAAAAGCCAGGGAAGATTTGCCGGAACCCGACATGCCCGTAACCACCACCAATTTATTTTTTGGGATGGCAACGGTCAGGTTTTTCAGGTTGTGCACCCTTGCACCGGCTATAACGATATGTTTTTTAGAATCTGTTTCTGTTTCTATGTTCATCAATGAATTTTCTATGGTAAAAGAAGCATCGGAAAAATGCCGTTCAAAAAACAAAAATACCGCTATGTGCGTACACGCGTGTATTTTTATTTTAATATTTGTTTCTTATTAAAATTATTATTTTATTTGATATTACAATTATCAAAAAACATAACCAGGCAAACTATCGACAGAACTCTACTTTTTCAAATTTTTTAACTTAAAAAAAATAAGGTAGTCAGGTCTATGGAGTTTAGAGAGACGAGTGATCAGGAGCTGATCCATTTGTACATATCTGGTAACGAAGCGGGTTTAACAGAACTGATCCGCCGGTACCAGTCAAAAATTTATACATCAATTTATTTATTGGTCAAAGACGAATATCTGGCCGAGGATATTTTTCAGGATACGTTTATCAAAGTAATCAACACGCTTAAAGCCGGAAAGTACAACGAAGAAGGAAAGTTTTTGCCCTGGGTTGCCCGCATCGCACACAATTTGGTGATTGACCATTTCCGCCGGGAAAAAAGGACGCCGCTGGTGAGCAACGGAGAAGATTTTGACATTTTTGATGTTTTGGGCCATTACGATGAAAGCACGGAAGACCGCATGATCCGGGAACAAACTTACACGGATTTGAAAAAACTGATACACTTGTTGCCTTCGGAACAAAAAGAAGTGTTGATCATGCGCCATTACGGCGACTTGAGTTTTAAGCAGATTGCCGACATTACGGACGTAAGCATCAACACTGCTTTGGGCCGGATGCGCTATGCGCTGAACAACCTGCGGAGGATGATGCTGAGCAAGGAACTGCTGTTGAAAAATTAAATAAAATTTTCACTTGGTTTTAATAATAAATTAATCTGGTTTTCGTTCAATTGCTGACTGTTTTTAAACCTCAAGCAAGCATATGACCGAAATCTCTACAAACAATTTAAACACTGTTAAACAGGACGAAAACCCATCAAAAGATGTTGATTTTCCGGAAGATTTAGATGACAGCGAACAGCGTTTCTACAAAGCTATTTCACCAAATCTAACGTTGCTGCAATTGGCACCAAAAGAAGAAACGGTTGTCAGAATCATCCATTACTCCAAAAATTACAAGTAAAATTTTTCTGCTTTAAACAGATCCGGCTTTTTTTGAAAAAACAAGGCCAGTTTTGTTGTGCACACTAAATTTTATGTGCTAAAAGAAGCATCGCCGAAAAAAGAAATATTTACGTTTGCACCATGCTTAAAACAGCCAGATACAAAGCCTTTGTAGATTATTTTTCTACGCACCAGCCTAATCCGGTTACCGAGCTGCATTATAATTCGCCTTTTGAATTGCTGGTTGCCGTGATCTTATCCGCACAATGCACTGATAAACGCATCAACCAAATTACGCCTGCCCTTTTTGAGCGTTTCCCAACCCCCGAAAGCCTGGCCGCATCAACACCGGAAGAAGTTTACATGTACATTAAAAGTGTGAGCTACCCGAACAATAAAGCCAAACATTTGGTTGGGATGGCTAAAATTTTGGTGTCCGAATTTAACAGTGTGGTGCCGCAAGGGATTGAAGATTTGCAGAAGATGCCTGGCGTTGGCCGCAAAACGGCTAATGTCATTTCTTCGGTGGTTTACCAGGAACCGGCAATTGCAGTGGATACGCACGTTTTTAGGGTTTCAAACCGCTTGGGATTGACCAACAAGGCCAAAACACCGTTGGCAACAGAAATGCAGTTGATGAAGTATCTGCCCAAAGAACTGCTGGGCGTTGCGCACCACTGGCTGATTTTGCATGGCCGGTATATTTGTGTGGCGCGGACTCCGAAATGTGAAATTTGTCCGCTGACCCATTTTTGTAAGTATTTTGCGCAGATGAACACGGAAACCGCTTTGCGCAAAAAAGAACAGCAACAATTGCAAAAAGCAAAGCAGCTAAAAAAAACCAGGAAATTAAACCAGCTTGCCACACAACTAAAAAAACATACCGTGCCAAACACAGTTGATATTGTTGATTGAGTTGAGTATGTTTACTACATCGTTTACGCCTAAAATTTCAATGCTTCTTTTATGCCCTGTTTTTTATTTTTTTGATAAAAATATTAGCATAATTGAAATATTACCCTTACCTTAGAACTTTGAAAAACTAAAAAAATGAGCAGCACAGATAAATTAAAAGCATTACAGCTTACTTTAGATAAATTAGAAAAATCATACGGTAAGGGAACGGTAATGAAGTTGGGCGATACCGCGATTGACCCGATCGAATATATTTCTACAGGTTCCATCGGTTTGGATATTGCTTTGGGCATTGGCGGTTTGCCAAAAGGCCGCGTTGTTGAAATTTACGGTCCAGAATCTTCCGGTAAAACTACTTTGGCCATCCACGCCATTGCAGAATGCCAGAAAAAAGGCGGCATCGCAGCTTTTATTGATGCAGAACACGCTTTCGACCGTTTTTATGCACAAAAGTTAGGCGTTGATATCGAGAACTTGTTGATCTCGCAACCGGATAACGGTGAGCAAGCTTTGGAGATTGCAGATAATTTGATCCGTTCCGGCGCGATTGATATTATTGTGATTGACTCGGTTGCGGCATTGGTGCCAAAAGCAGAGATTGAAGGCGAAATGGGCGATTCTAAAATGGGATTGCAGGCGCGCTTGATGTCTCAGGCTTTGCGTAAATTAACCGGAATGATCAGCAAAACAGGTTGTTGCTGTATTTTCATCAACCAATTACGCGAGAAAATCGGCGTGATGTTTGGCAACCCGGAAACCACAACCGGCGGTAACGCTTTGAAGTTTTATGCTTCGGTTCGTTTGGATGTCCGCCGGATGTCGCAGATTAAAGATACCGATGAAGTATCCGGAAACCGCGTAAAAGTGAAAATCGTGAAGAACAAAGTTGCACCGCCTTTCCGAATTTGATATTATGTTTGGCGAAGGGATTTCTAAAGCCGGCGAAATTATTGATTTGGGTGTTGAATACAACATCATCAAAAAATCCGGTTCGTGGTTCAGCTACGGCGATACCCGTTTAGGCCAAGGCCGTGATGCCGTGAAAAACCTAATCCTGGACAACCCAGAAATGATGGAAGAACTGGAAGTAAAAATTAAAGATGCCGTTAACGGAACAGAACCCGTTGTGGCAGAAGTGAAGTAACGTTCACCAAAAATTACCCGATAAAAGAAGCAGTTGACTTAACAGTTAACTGCTTTTCTGTTTTATTGCCCGCCAGTCCGCGCATACATATAAACTATCCCAAGCAGCACCACCAAAATCAAAACGATCAACCCGATGGAGCCTTTTTTCTTGTCTTGCCGCATCACCCAAATTAAAAACCCGACCAAAGGCAGCACAAAAATTGCCCAGAATATTAAAGAAGCTAAATTCATTTATCTAATCAGTTAAAATTGCATCCGGGCCAAAGGTGCGGTTTGTTGGCCAACAAAATCCTGTTTCAAAAATTTATAATAGCCGGTTGCGGCAATCATGGCGGCATTATCGGTACAATATTGAAACGCCGGGATGTAAGCTTTCCAGCCGTTTTCAGTTGCTGTTTGCTGTAATAAATTTCGTAATCCGGTATTTGCCGAAACGCCTCCCGCCAAGGCAATTTCTTTAATGTGGTATTGTTGCGTTGCTTTTTTCAACTTGTTCATCAAAATTGTGGCAATCCTTTTTTCAATAGAAGCACAAATATCCGGCAAATTATTTTTTAGAAAATCCGGATCGGCAGCCGTTTTATCACGCACAAAATACAGGAATGCTGTTTTTAGCCCACTAAAACTGAAATCAAAACCAGGGATTTGTGGTTCGGGGAAATGATAAGCATCCGGGTTTCCCAAACGCGCGTATTGATCAATCAAAGGGCCGCCGGGATAAGGCAAACCCAAAATACGGCTGGTTTTATCCATTGCTTCTCCGGCTGCATCATCTAATGTTTGTCCGATAATTTCAAAATCAAAATAATCTTTCACCAGCACAATTTGGGTATGCCCGCCGGAAACAGTGAGGCATAAAAAAGGAAATTTAGGTTTTGGCTCATCAATAAAATTAGCCATGATATGTGCCTGCATGTGGTTTACTTCTATCAAAGGCAGGTTTCGAGCCAGGGCAAAAGCTTTGGCAAAAGAAACACCAACCAATAATGCGCCTAAAAGCCCCGGACCGCGCGTAAAACTAACGGCATCAATATCATTTTTTGTAACTTTAGCCGTTAATATGGCTTGCTGAACGGCAGGGATAATATTTTGTTGATGGACACGCGAAGCTAACTCGGGCACAACACCGCCATACGCGGCATGGATACTTTGGCTGGCAATGATGTTACTAACCACAGTTCCATCAATGCAAATTGCGGCAGAAGTTTCATCACAAGACGATTCTATCCCTAAAATTACAGCCATTGTTTAAAATATATTAAGCAGCAAAGTTATTAAAAAAGCACTCAAAATAACGTTAATGGTTGTCCTTCTCATCATCCTGATGCTGGGGTTGCTGTTGTTTTCGTTCCAATTTAAAACGGTACAAACTTGGGCGGCAAAAAAAGCAACGCGTTATTTATCCAAAGAATTAGATACTAAAGTTGACATCAAAAGCTTGTACATTAAACCTTTTTCTTCAGTAGTACTGGAGGATTTGTATGTGCTGGACAAGCAAAAAGATACGCTGTTGCGGACACCTTTGCTCACCGTTGAACTAAGCGGCTTTTCTATTTTTAACAGCATCAAAGCCCGAAAAATTGATTTTAAAGATATTACGTTGGATAACGGGTCTTTCTATCTTAAAAAATTAAAAAACAAAAACACCAACTTAAAATTTATCCTGGATTATTTTAATTCGGATACCACAACTAAAAAAACTAAAACCAAACCCTGGACAATTAATTTTGATAGGATTGCGCTCAACAACTTTCACTTTCGTTACAAAAACCAATTGATTGATACCAATATCAATGGCGTTAATTTTGATGATGTTAATTTAACAAAATTGAATATTGATGCTACCAATCTCGATTTAAAAAACCATTTATTTAAAGCAGCAATCCACAATTTATCTTTTAAAGAAAAAAGCGGTTTTATTGTACAACAGTTAGCTTCTGCTGTAACGGTTGATACCAACCAGATTGAACTGCAAAACCTAAACCTGAACACGCCAAACTCTAAACTTCACGATTATTTTAAACTTGGGTTTAAAAGTTTTGATGATTTTGACAATTTTGAACATAAAGTAACGATGAGCGCCAATTTTAAAGATGCGCACTTATCGTCAAAAGATATTGCTTTTTTTGCTGATGAATTGCACCATATTAAATTTGAACTTGGACTGAACGGCACTGTAAAAGGAAAAGTTGACAATTTAAAAGCTAAAAATTTAGCCATACAAGCCGGACAGGCAACTTACATTAAAGGCGACTTTAGCCTAAAAGGTTTGCCCGATTGGGAGCAAACTTTGATGGAGCTAAACATCGAACAAGTTGCAACCAATAAAAAAGATTTAGATTTGCTCTACAAAAATTTTACCGGTAAAAGAAGCACGGAGATTCCAAGTATTGTAGAGAAGTTTGGCAATATTAGTTTTAGCGGACAGTTTACCGGTTTTCAAAACGACTTTGTGGCTTATGGTGATTTTAAAACCAAGTTGGGCCGTTTCAGTTCGGATGTGAACATGAAAACCAAAGGTAACGTGCCCAAATACACCGGGAATATTAAAACTTATGATTTCAATTTTGGCAATTTATTAAACGAGCCTTCTTTAAACAGGGCCACAATTTCAGCCAATATTGATGGTGCCGGTTTTGATTTAAAAACGTTAAAAGGCAAGTTGGATGCAAAAGTCAACTACTTGGATTTTAACCGCTACCGTTACAGCAATGTAAATTTAAAAGGCACTTTCAATAAAAAATTCTTTGACGGTTCGGTTCTGGTAAACGATCCAAACCTGAAACTAAACTTTAAAGGAAATGTAAATTTAAATGCTGCATTGCCGGTGTTTAATTTTAAATCAGACATTAAAGGTGCCAGATTAAACAAGCTGCATTTTTTAAAAGACACGATTGCGGTTGATGCACAACTAAGTTCTAATTTTTCCGGGAACAACATTGACAACATTAACGGCAATGTTTTATTAAGGAACATTAAGCTGGTTAACCCAAGAAATAATTATTCGGTTGATTCTTTGTATTTTGCTGCCGAAGGAAAAGGCAGGGAACGCGAACTAACCTTAAAATCTACGCTCGCAGATGGCAGTTTAAAAGGCGATTACGATTTGAAAACGTTGCCTTCGTACTTCAAAACATTAGTCAAAAAATACGTCCCTTCGCTTCAGGCAAAGTTTGTTTCGCCAAAACCTCAAAACTTTGCTTTCCGGCTTAACCTTAAAAACTTAGACCCGGTTACAACTTTGTTTATGCCCAAGTTAAAGATTCCGGATCAAGGAACTTTTGTTGGCAATTTTAACTCCTACACAAAAACCGCAACTTTAAATGGGTTGATCAAAACGATCCAATATGATAAAATGGTTTTCCACGATTTGCTGATTGATGAAAGCACAAATGACGATTATATTGGCGTAAACATTTCTTTAAGCAAGGTGAATATTACGGATAGTTTGTTCATCAAAAACATCAACATTACCAACTTTTTAAAACGTGATAGTTTAAATTTCAACATTAAACTTTCGGACAAAAACGCAACCAACCAACTAGATTTATATGGTTTGGTGGAGTTTGGACGGGATACAACAGCAAAGTTAAAAATCCTGCCTTCGGATGTGATTATCGAACAACAAAATTGGCGGATTGCAGAACAAGTGCGGGTCAGGTTGTTAGAAAACGGACGGACGCAAATTGCAGGTTTTGTGTTGTCCAACGGCGTACAAAAAATTGGGATTGACGGCTTTATTTCTCCAAAACCAGAAGACAAATTGAAAGTTGCTTTTGATAAATTCAGCCTGGCTTCTTTGGACCAGCTTACCAAATCTGTCGGTGTAAAACTTACCGGGACTTTAAACGGCAATGCCGTGATCAATTCAATCACCGGTCAGCCAGGCGTAGAATCTGATTTGCGCGCCGATTCCATTACGATTAATAAAACCTTAATCGGCAACCTTAAACTTGCTGCACAATTGGACAACGAGCAAAAAATTGCGTTGGTAAATATGAGTTTGCTGAACAAAGGGCTGGAAACTTTGAACCTGAACGGTAAATATTATCTTGCAAGTGAAGATAACAAACTGGACTTTCATTTAAAGATGAACCAAACCGAAGCTGCTATCCTTGACCCTTTGGTGAACGATTTGGTTTCCAAGTTAAAAGGCCAGATTTCTGCCGACTTGGATGTTACGGGCATGCCTTCAAAACCACAAATCAACGGAAGTTTAAATTTGATCAACACGGGTTTAACCATCAACTATTTAAAAACGCCTTATTTGATTAATGATAAAGTTGCCGTTAAAAACAGTATTATCCAGATTAACGATTTACAATTGAAGGACAACAAAAACGGTGTTGGTGTGGTAAACGGCACGGTAGATCTGAATAATCTTTCATCTCCGGATATTGAAGCCAACATTGTTGCTCGCAATTTGATGGCTTTAAACACCACTTTTAAAGACAACCGTTTGTATTACGGTACTGCTTTTGCCACCGGAAAATTTAGTTTTAACGGGCCAACGGACAATATAAAAATTGACATCAAAGCAAGGACTGAAGATGGCACTATTTTTAATATTCCGCTCAACTCTTCCAGCACGGCCAGCAATTATGATTTCATCACTTATGTAAACCGCGACACTTCTAAAATTGTAAAAAAAGAACAATCTTTTAATGGCATCACGCTTAATTTTGATTTAACCATTGATGAAAAAACACTGGTAAAAATCACAACGGATTACGGACAATTGGAAGGAAGCGGAACGGCCAGCAACCTGCAATTGAACATCAATAGTTCGGGCGATTTTGAAATGCGCGGTGATTATTTGATCACCAACGGAAAGTTTGAATTTACGGCGCAAAACTTTATCAGCAAAGTTTTTCAGGTAACCCAGGGCGGGACGATACGCTGGACCGGCGACCCATCTAATGCAGAAATTAATTTGAAGGCACTATACGAAGTACGTACCAATATTAACGATTTGTACCAAGCGGCCGGTTTGGCCGGTTTATCAAACGTGCAGGGAAACCAGCAAAAATTAGTGCAGGCAGAATTGATTTTAACCAAATCACTTACGCAACCGGATATTGATTTCAACTTTAATTTCCCGAATGACCCATCGGTGAAAGATGAACTGGCAGCTTATTTAAACGACGTAACCAACAGAAACCAGCAGGCTTTAAGTTTGATTGTCCGGCGGAAATTTGCATCCGGTACTGGCGGAGAAAATTTAACGAAAGAAGTTGGCAGCACGGCACAAGATGCCATCAGCGAATTTGCTTTTAACAAGTTGAACAATTTTATTTCGCAATCCAACATCAAAAACTTAGACTTAAACATCCGTTCTTTTAACGATGCAAGTGCATCATTAAGGTTGTTTAAAAACCGTTTGGTATTGAACGGAAGTTTGTACAACAATCAGGTTGGGAACGATTTGTTCAATCAAAACGCAACGTTGTTTAGTTCCAACTTTAGCAATTACACCAAAGATTTTGAAGCACAATATTTGATTTCTAAAGATGGAAAACTGACGGCCAAATATTCTTACCGGGCTTTGAACAGTACCACTTTAAATACGCTAAACGACCAATTAGGCTTGCAATATGTAAACGGTTTGGGTTTGGTTTACCAACAAGACTTTGATTCTTTCTCCGAGTTTTTACGCAATATTTTTATCCGTAAAAGAAGCATCCGAAGAAACAACAATCCTACAATTCCAACAACGGCAAAAGCAACTTCTGATTTAGATAATTAGCATTTAAAAACTTAAAAGTTTATTTGAACCGATACAAGGAAAAACAACAATGCTTCTTTTACCCTATAAAAATTGGTGCCTCATCAATCTAAATAAAAACAAAATGTTCACCATTTTTTAGGTGATAAAAGAAGCATTAATACTGGTTTGGAAAACTTTAAACCAGCTTTAAATCAGATCCTTTAAAATGGAATGGCCCATTCTATCGCGCTTCGTTTTTAAATAAGATTCATTGTGCGGGTTGGAAGAAACCTCAATCGGTAAAGTTTCTGTGATTTCCAATCCGTAACCTGATAAACCAGTGCGTTTTGTAGGGTTGTTGGTCAGCAGCCTCATTTTGCTGATGTTTAAATCGCATAAAATCTGTGCGCCAACGCCGTAATCGCGCTGGTCCATTTTAAAGCCCAAGTGCAGGTTTGCATCAACCGTATCAAAACCGTTTTCCTGCAAATGGTAAGCTTTTAATTTGTTGATCAAACCGATGCCGCGGCCTTCCTGGTTCATGTAAACAATCACGCCTTTGCCTTCTTTTTGGATAATTTCCATCGCTTTGTGCAACTGCGGGCCGCAATCGCAACGGTTGGAACCAAAAATATCACCGGTAATGCACGAACTATGGACGCGAACCAGAACAGACTCATCTGCCGCCCATTCGCCTTTTACCAAAGCAATATGGTGTTCGCCGGTATTTTTTTGGGTATAGGCAACCATATCAAAATCGCCCCATTGGGTAGGCATTTTTACCGAAATTTCCCTTTCGATCAGGCTCACCGAATTCATCCGGTGTTTAATCAGGTTTTCGATAGAAATTATTTTCAGCCCAAACTCTTTTGCCATCAGTTCCAGGTCCGGCAAACGGGCCATATCGCCGTTCTCTTTTAAAATCTCGCAAATTACGCCTGCTGGTTCAAAGCCTGCCAAAACCGATAAATCAGTTGCCGCTTCGGTATGCCCGGCGCGCCGAAGCACACCGCCTTCTTTAGAAATCAAAGGGAAAATATGTCCGGGCCGGCCTAAATCGGCAGGTTGGGTTGCCGGATCAATCATGGCCAAAATTGTTTTAGAACGGTCGCTGGCAGAAATCCCGGTTGTACAGCCGTGACCAACCAAATCAACAGAAACGGTAAAATTGGTTTCGTGGGAAGCTGTATTGTTGCCCACCATCAAATCCAAATCCAAACGCTGCGCAACAGAACGCACAACGGGAACGCAAATTAAACCACGGCCATAGCGCGCCATAAAATTAATCACTTCCGGGGTGGCATTTCGGGCAGGAATATAAAAATCGCCTTCGTTTTCGCGGTCTTCATCATCCACAATGATGATCATTTTTCCGGCTTTTATATCTTCAATAGCTTCTTCTATACTGCTTAACATCGTTATGATATTTAATTATTATGTACCAAATGAACTTAAACTTGTTAAAAAATTGTTTTTGATTGGCACAACAGCACAAAACTAAGTATTAATACAATGTCGGCAGTCGGCACACTGTAAAACAAATTGCCATTATTTGGCCCGGTGTTTTTTTGATGTAAGTTTTTATGCCGGTAAAAGAAGCATTGGCACAAAGTTTTTCAGCACCAAATTTTATGTGATAAAAGAAGCATCAGTTTGCTAAAGCTGCTTGTTCGTTCTCTTTCGGTTTTTTTTGAACAAGGCGCAAGAAGAATTTTTTGTAAACATCCACATCAAAAATAGCCGAATCGGTTGCAGCTTTGTACGTTAAAAACAAACCCAGCGGCGTTAACACCACAATGGCCACCCACATACCAACCACCGGAGAAACGTGGCCGTCTTTTGCCGATTTTTCCCCAATGGTTGAAATGATATGGTAGATCAGGAAAAACACCACCGAAACCACAACCGGCAGGCCCAAACCACCTTTTCGGATAATAGCGCCCAATGGTGCGCCAATTAAAAACAGCACCAAACAAGCTGCAGATAAGGTAAACTTCCGCTGGTACTCAACCATTGTTCTGCGGATATTATTTGAAGCGCCTTTTCGCAAGTCAATTTTTGAAGAGACAGTTTCCTGTAAAGACCGGGCTTCGCCTAAAGCAGCACTAAGTGCACTTAAACGCTCTTGAGGTTTAAAAGTGTTCAACAAACTGCTGGCCAGTTTATAGGTTTTTGGCTCAGTTTTGGTTTGATGCGGAACAGAAAAATATTTAACATACGGGCTTAGTGTCCTAAATTCTGTGGCCAAACCGCTGTCCAGCTTAAATTCCATCATTTGGCGTTCGTGTTTAAGCTGCTTTAAATTCATCATTTGGTAAGCACTTTTAAACTCTGCTTCTGATGTCCTTTTAAACTTCAAATTTGATAAGTCAAACTTTTGCTCGGTTTCTTTAAAGCGCATCCGGGTCAAACGCTGGCGCGGGTTGTAGCCTTTATCACCGTTCGTTTCCTCATAACGGATGCCGTTTTTAAGTTTTAAAACCAGGTAAGAATCGTCGGGCGTGCGGTACATGCTTCCCTCTTTGGCAAAAATAACGGAGTTGTTGCCGCTGGAAGGGTTTTTTTCATAGATGATAATCCCGTAAAGCCGCTGGCCATCCGGGTCCTTTTTTCTGACACGGATAGTATAGCCCGGAAAATTACTGCTGAAAATATTTTCGGGCAATAAGATGGTTGATTTTTGTTGGCGGGCATCGTACAACAAAGAATAATACTTGAGGTTGGCCACCGGCAGCATATAATCCGAAAATATAAACGCACTGATGCTCAATAAAGTAACTACGATAATCATCGGGTACATGGCGCGGCTTAACGAGACACCGGCAGATTTAATGGCCACCAGTTCATAGTTTTCGCCCAGGCTGCCAAACGTCATGATGGATGAAAGCAAAATGGAAAGCGGCAGTGCCATGGCCACGTTGGTTGCCGAGGCGTACATCATTAATTCTAGAATAACATACCATTCAAAACCTTTTCCGATCAAATCATCAATGTATTTGAACAAAAAAAGCATCAGCAATACAAACATTACAATAAAAAACGTAACGAAGAATGGCTGGATAAACGCTTTTAAAATAAGCAGGTGTATCTTTTTCACTAATCAGTCCCCCTTGTAAATTTTATAATTAAGCACCTAAAACGCTGATTAAGTAAGCAATCTGATTATCCCAAATTAAAGTTTTTTCGGTTATATTGTCTTCTGTTGCAAAATCGGTTATGCCTAAAGCCACATCATTGGTCAGTTCGTCCTGGATAATTTCCATTTCAAAATAGCTTTGCGGGTCATCGTCCGTCCACCTAAACCGCACAAACTTGTTCTCCTTTACACCCAGTAACTTGGCGTCTTGCTGTTCGCCGTCCCACGAAAATGTGTAAACCTGATCTTTGATCGTTACATCATCCGCAAACCATTGCGCCAGCCCGTTTGGCTCGCTTATAAAACTGTATAATATCCGAGGCGAAGACTTTACTTCGTACTCTATCTTAAATTTTTTCTTCTCGCTCATGTTAGGTTATACGGAGGTTTTAGGTAGAAAATGTAAATTTTAACAATTTTTCTTACTAAAACTAATTTCTGGTATATTTGCATCCTCATTAAACGAGGCGGGGTAGCTCAGATGGTTAGAGCGTAGGATTCATAACCCTAAGGTCGGCAGTTCGATCCTGCTCCCCGCTACCAAACCGGGACAAGCGCAATCACGCTTGTCCCTTCTTTTTTTTGACCCTAAAGCATTTGAGATTTGGTAAATGTAACGTAGAAGCAGTTTTTGATGCAAAAAATAAGGGCAAATCAACTGCTAAAATTGATTTGCCCAACGTGGTAGCCCGTAGGGGAATCGAACCCGACTAAAACCCTATTGACTTACAATACTTTACATGGTTGTCGATGTACTACGCACCGAATTACTAACCATTTTTTGATGCAGATTAATTACAAATCTTACGATATAAAGATATGAAATCTTCCAAATTATTCCAATTCTAACGTAGGCTTTTTTGTACAATAAATTTAAGTGTGGAAATTTACCTTCCAACCCAAAAGTATTTATAAAGGCTTATTTCTTAACCAGATTGCTCACCACTTTTTTGAATGTCTAATAGCAAATATCATATGACAGATATAGTATTATTTAAAATTTGCATTCTGCTTACGCAAACCTTACAATTAGGTAAGTGTAATAGATAATTACTTTTTCCGTTTAGACGGTTCGATTACTGAAATAGTGACGTTGAGACAAGGTAAAGTTAATTTAATGATCTATATTCATTTGGCGTGTGCCCTACCCGCTTTTTGAAAACCCTTGCAAAATGCTGCGGATATTTAAATCCCAGTTCACTGGCAATCTGGTTGATTGTTTTGCTTCCGTCGAAGATCTTTTCTTTGGCAACGTCAATGAGTTTCTCCTGAATGTACTCCTGGGCGGTTTTGCCCGTTTCTTTTTTTACCAGGTCTCCAAAGTAATTAGCTGACAAGTTGAGCTGTTCTGCACAATAGGTCACTGAAGGCAGGCCTACTGTTTCCGGTTTTTCTGATTTAAAGTAGTCACTAAGGAGGTTTTCGAACCGTTCCAGCACACCCTGAAGGACATGGTCGCGGGTGATGAATTGCCGGTCGTAAAAACGTACGCTGTAATCCAGGAACAGTTCTATATTGGAGACGATCAACCGCTTGCTGTGTTTATCAACCCCCCGTTCTAATTCGTAATCGATTTTTGAAAAGCAATCAATAACAAGTTTTCTTTCACGCTCTGAAAGGTGAAGTGCTTCGTTGGACTGGTAGCCGAAGAAAGTGTATTCCTGAATGCGTCTACCCAAGGATGTGCCATGTATCAGATCCGGGTGGAAAGCGAGTACATATCCTTTAGGCTGATAGGTGTCTCCATTACCGTTCGAACCGGCTACCTGGCCTGGCGCAAGAAACACCAGTGTGCCCTCCTGGTAATCATAAGTATCCCGCCCGTAAACCAGGTCACCGCAAATTACATCCTTTAAAAATATAATATAAAAGCCAAAGTACATGCGTGACAACTGCCTCGGATCCGCTTTCGAAAGATCAACGACCGTCACCAGGGGATGTTTCGTCTCGTTGTTGTTGAAAACATTGTAATCGTTGATCGTATTAAAGCGGCGCATAAAATCCATAACTCATTTATTTGAACTCGAATTTACATTTATAAATAACGAATTAATCCTTATTCCTTTAAATCAGTGATAATGGTAGAAACATCCGTAATATGTATCCTATCATCATCGATTATACGTTGCATTTTTGTATAGGTAACAAATCAGTAAACCGATGTTTATAAGCTCCCTGTAAGCATCATCAACCAATTAAATCAGCAACCATGAGAAAAATCTTATCGGGCTTTATTTTACTTATCGCCTGCTCAGCGAGCGCGCAACAAACAGCATCAGGACCGACAGTGCGTACTGCATTCGGTACGTTAAAAGGTTCTACAGAGGGAAGTGTATCGAGTTTTAAAGGCATTCCATTCGCTGCTGCGCCCGTTGGTGCATTGCGCTGGCGTGCACCGCAACCTTTTCCCGCCTGGACAGGCGAACGTGACGCTACCAAATATGGAGCAGACTGCGCACAAATGGGATGGCCACGCAACGGTACGGAAATATCAAAAACTTCCTCTGAAGATTGCTTGTTCCTGAATGTTTGGAAACCTGCAAACGCAGCATCCGGCGCTAAACTTCCGGTGATGGTGTGGATACATGGTGGCGGCTTTGTGGCCGGCAGCGGAAATCAAGGCGATTTTAACGGTGCTTCATTTACCAATAAAGGTGTAATGCTGGTTACCATTAACTATCGCCTTGGAAGACTTGGCTTCTTTGCATTTCCTGCTCTAAGCAAAGAGCATCCTGAGGAAGCTAAAGGCAATTATGCCTATATGGATCAGATCGCTGCCCTTAAATGGATCAAACAAAATATTGCCGCATTCGGTGGTGATCCCAGGAATGTGACGATATTCGGCGAATCGGCCGGTGGCGTTTCTGTACAGTCGCTTCTGACCATCCCGGCTGCAAAAGGTTTGTTTCATAAGGCAATCGTGGAATCAGGCGGTGGTCGGGACGGTGTATTGACCGGACGTCCGATCGATAAAGAAAATGCTGATCTTCATTATTCTATATCCGCAGAAACGATGGGCGTAAACTTTGCAAGAAAGCATAATATTCAAGGTACGGATGCCGCTGCGCTTGAAAAGCTAAGAGCGCTAAGTGTCTCAGATATTGTTGATGGTGGACAGGAAACCGATGGACGCGGCGGTGCGCCGATCTATGCAGGGCCGATACTTGACGGTAAACTGGTTACTGAAACCGCTCAAAGTGCCTATAATGCCGGAAGAGCACCAAAAATTCCGCTAATGATCGGCTCTAACAGTGCCGAAGTTCCTGCAGGTTTCGTAAACGCAAGTTCCAAAGATTCTTTATTTGCTTTATTTGGAAGCATGAAAGCCGACGCAAAAGCGGTTTATGATCCTGATGGCACTACTGAATTTCCACAAATCCTTTCTTTTGTTAATACAGACAAAGTGTGGGCTGAGCCGGCAAGATTTACTGCCAACGCTTTCACGGCTAAGGGAACTCCTGCTTACATTTATCTTTTCTCTTATGTTTCCCCTTCCATGCAGCAGTGGATGAAATACGGTGCAGGGCATGCCTCAGAAATAGCCTATGCGTTTGATAATATGGTGAGCAGAAACGGGGCCGTTATTACGCCTAAAGATAAAGAGGTCGCTAAAGTGATGAACACGTATTGGACGAATTTTGCCAAAACAGGAAACCCTAATGGCGGTAGCTTACCTAACTGGCCGGTTTATGATCCAAAAAAGAATGAACTGATCGAATTCCAGTCGGACGGGTCTGCTGTAGGCAAACCAGACCCTAAAAAGGCAAGACTCGATGTGATCGAAAAGGCCGTTACATCAGGCAATCTCCATTAATCAGTAATAATGGTATAAATACCCGTAATCCGTATCCTAAAATTCATCATTAAGGGAATGACCTTTGTATTGATTTAGGAAAAAGAATTATGCAAACAGTAAAATTAAATAACGGCATAGAGATGCCGGTCTTAGGATTCGGGGTATTTCAGGTCACCGATCTGGACGAATGTGAAAGAAGTGTGGTGGATGCAATTGAAACCGGTTACAGGTTGATCGATACTGCGCAGTCCTACATGAATGAAGAAGCTGTAGGGAAAGCGATCAAACGCAGTGGTGTAGCCAGAGAAGAATTGTTTATCACAACCAAACTTTGGATACAATCCAACGGCTATGAAGGAACGAAGCAAGCTTTTGAAACTTCTTTAAAGAAACTTCAACTGGATTACTTAGACCTATACCTGATCCACCAGCCTTTCGGTGATGTTTACGGCGAATGGCGTGCTATGGAGGAGTTATATAAAGAAGGTAAAGTAAGGGCAATTGGGGTTAGCAACTTTCAACCGGACAGGCTGATCGACCTGATCTTACATAATGAGATTGTTCCTGCCGTTAACCAGGTAGAAACGCATCCTTTTCATCAGCAGATCGGAACGCAACAATTCATGATCGAGAACAACGTGCAGATCGAATCATGGGGCCCGTTTGCTGAAGGCAAGAACAATATGTTCAAAAATGAGTTGCTGCAATCTATCGGTGACAAATATGGTAAATCAATTGCCCAGGTCGTACTGCGCTGGCTTACGCAAAGAGGTATTGTTGCCATCCCTAAATCGGTACGCAAAGAACGCATGGCAGAAAACCTGAACAGCCTTGATTTTGAACTGACCACTGAGGAAATGGAAAAGATCAAAACGCTTGACACCAATGCCAGCAGCTTTTTTGATCACCGTGATCCTAAGATGGTAAAATGGCTGGGAGAACGGAAATTGAATAACTAAATAGCTGACCGATATGAAAATACACCGCATCGGCTCAAGGCCTTCTGGAAAAGGACCTGCCGATTATTTTACCGGCACTGTCCGTATAGACCCGTTAAACGAACCACCTGAACCTGCCCGTGTAGCGATGGCGCTGGTCACTTTTGAACCGGGAGCGCGTACTGCCTGGCATACTCACCCTTACGGACAAACGCTTATTGTAACTGCAGGCGCCGGATGGGTACAGCGTGAGGGTGATGTCAAAGAAAACATTTTTCCGGGCGATGTGATTTATTTCGAGCCGAATGAAAAACATTGGCATGGCGCCACGGCTACTACGGCCATGAGCCACATTGCGGTACAGGAAAAGAAAAACGGTTCCCCGGTGACCTGGATGAAGCAGGTTACTGATGAACATTACAATGGTTAATTAAGTTGAACATGAAAAAGAGACAATTAGGAAATAGCGGGTTGGAAGTATCCGCCCTGGGATTGGGTTGTATGGGACTAAGCTTTGGCTATGGTCCGGCAACAGATAAAAACGACGCGATAAAATTATTGCATGCGGCGGTAGAACGTGGTGTTACCTTTTTCGATACTGCCGAGGCTTACGGGCCATTCGATAATGAAGAATTGCTTGGTGAGGCTTTAGCACCTTACCGCGACCAGGTAGTGATCGCTACTAAATTCGGCTTTAAGGAAGGCAAACCACCACTCGGTGTGGACAGTCGCCCGGAAAATATCAGAGCGGTAGCGGAGGCATCGCTTAAACGCCTCCGTACGGATGTGATCGACTTATTTTATCAGCACCGGGTTGATCCGAACGTGCCAATGGAAGATGTTGCCGGAACCGTTAAAGATTTGATACAGGAAGGGAAAGTAAAGCATTTTGGCCTTTCGGAGTCCGGAGCAGATTCCATCCGAAAAGCTCATGCGGTGCAGCCTGTTACAGCCCTGCAAAGTGAATACTCGTTATGGTGGCGCGAACCTGAACAGGATATTTTACCTACGCTTGAAGAACTGGGGATTGGCTTTGTTCCATTCAGCCCGCTCGGTAAAGGATTTTTGACCGGTGCGATCAACGAAAACACCACATTCGACAAGACTGATTTTCGCAATACCGTTCCCCGTTTTTCAGAAGAGAACCGTAAAGCGAACCAGGCACTGGTTGAACTGTTAGGGCAAATTGCTGCGGAAAGAAATGCAACTCCGGCTCAAATAGCATTGGGCTGGTTACTCGCGCAAAAACCGTGGATCGTCCCTATTCCAGGCACTACAAAGTTGCATCGTTTGGAAGAGAACCTAGGCGCAGCAGATATAGAATTGTCCGCAGAAGATCTTAATCAAATCATCGGTGCGCTGTCCGATATTGAAATACAGGGACATCGCTACTCAGAACAGGCGCAAAAAATGATAAATCGATGATGTTTAATGAGGGACGGTTATCCGCCCCTTAACAAGTTCAAAATATGAAAAAACTAATTTTGGCTGCCGTAATTGGAGCCGCATTCTTTAAGAGTGCCTTAGCACAAGACAAACCCATCTTCCCGAAAGGTGAAATTGCCACTGTAAATAATCATACCGGAACGGTTTGGCTGAACGAACTGAATAAACCGGACAGCACAATTGACATTGCTATAGCTACAGCAACTTTTGCACCCGGTGCTAAATTAGATTGGCATATCCACCCGGCAGGGCAGATTCTGATGATTACCGAAGGTATTGGTTATTACCAGGAAAAAGGTAAAGCCATTCAGGTAGTGCACAAAGGTGATGTGGTTAAATGTGTACCAGGCGTTGCGCACTGGCATGGCGCATCACCCAAAAGCACTTTCACTTATGTAGCTGCAAGTACAAACAGCGCGAAAAACAAAACGATATGGCTTCAGCGGGTAACCGATGCTGAATACAATAACGTTAAGTAATAGGCGGGCAAAGGGGTTGATTATGGTTATTTACGAGCAAAATGCTTTTGCTATACCCAATCCTTTATAAACTCATTAAATGCCTGCTTGTATTGTTCAGTTACCGGAATGGTGAGTTCGCCTATCTGAAGGGTATTTTTTGCTATTGCGGTAACCGCACTGCCTGCAACGATGAACGACCGGTGTATACGGATAAAACCCGATGCTGAAAGTTTCTCTTCGAGGTTCTTTAAACTGATCAGGGTAAGCATGGGTTTATCCTGATTCTTCAGATAGATTTTGACGTAATCTTTCAGTCCTTCAATATACAGTATATCCGTAATCTGGATTTTGACCAATTGATAGTCAACTTTAAGGTAAATGTAATTCCTTTCCAAACGCTGTTCTGCGGGTGCTGAATGTGTATCCTCCTTGTTATCACCAACCAATTTGAAATAATCATAGGCCTTGGTGGCCGATCTGGTAAAATCAACAAAACTGAATGGTTTTAACAAATAATCCAGCGCATCTACTTTAAAACCCTCCAGCGCGTATTGATCATATGCGGTGGTAAAAATCACACGAAGTGCTTTTTTTCTCCCTGATTGCTCAATGATTCTGGCCAGCTCTATGCCGCTCAGATCAGCCATACGGATGTCAAGGAACAGCAGTTGGAGTTCCGGCTGTTCATGTGTTGCCTTTAGTGCGTCAACGGCGTTCGTAAATGTCCCGATTAAATTCAAAAATGGCGTTTGCTCAATGTAAGAGGCAATAAGTTTTAAGGCCACCGGTTCATCATCTACAGCAATACAATTTATCCTCATGGCAATTGGAGCTTTAATATTACGGTATAGTCCTGAGTACTATGATCATCAAATACTTCCAGCGTATACCTGTTGGGATATAACAGATCAAGCCGGCGTTTGGTGTTGGCAATGCCGATTCCGTTGCTTTCTTCCAGGAATTGTGCTTTTTCTTTGAACAATGAATTCTTTACTTCGACCTTAAAATTTGTGGCTGACTGGCTGATATCGACATATATATAACTGGGATTTACCAGGCTAATGCCGTGCTTAAACGCATTTTCAATAAAGGGTAAAAAAAGCATGGGCGCAACCTCATAATTTCGTATCCCATCCTGCTTTTCATAGATGATCTGCACGCCTTCGGTTAACCTTAACCGCATTAAGGAGATGTAGTCTTCAATAAACTTCAGTTCCTTCTCCAGGGTGGTCATATCATTCTTGGTATCATAGATGACATAACGCATCATGTGCGACAAGGTATAGATGGCTTCCTTTGATGCAGACGGATTGGTATCAGACAAGCCGTAGATTGTGTGTAAGGTGTTAAAAAAGAAATGCGGATTGATCTGCGCCTTTAACAGCGAAAGTTCTGTATTCACTTTGTCCCGCTCTGTTGCTTCTATAACGGCCTGGTGGGCTTTTAACTTTTGATAAAACGCGATGATGCTGCTGATTCCTAATAATACCATTGCTGTCATCATTGTCCAGTAAAAGTCGTGCGAGCTCGTGCCGGCAGGCTTTTTATTGTATTGCTTTGCGAAGGCGGCGTTGGAGCCGGTCACATCATCGAGAAAGCTATTCAGGTATACCATGGCCATCACCAATCCTAATGATATGCCTATAAAAAGCAATACCCTGTTTTTAAACAATAATTGCGGGGTTAAAAGCAACAAATTAAAATAAAACAACCCTGCCCAAAGGAGGTGCATAAGTATCCGCTTAACCCAAAACTCGTCGGGAGGGTTGAATGGCCAGGTTAATGGGAAAAGGGTGTATATCACGAGGCCGGACACAATATAGAAATGTACCGACAAGAACACTTTTTTCAGAACAGGGAAAGCCATCATATCAATTGATGTAAAAATAGTATAAAAAAAGTGCGTTTTGTTTCTCAGGCAAAACGCACATACTGTTTCAAAACAGTAATCAACTAAATCCCATCTCACCGGGACAGATACAAATGAGCACTTTTCCAGTTAATAAAAAGTATCAAATAGACGGCTACAGCGGTAAAATCGATAGAATGGCAATTTTTATCTATCATGATTATCATTAGGTAGGTGAATACAAAAGGATTTTCCGCCTATTTAATAATTGCCCACCGATTAGGCCATCGATTCTAAATGCTGTCTCGTCTATTTTTAAAGGGAAACTGTCTATTTGCCCGTTTTTACAAAATGAATTTGCGTTGCTTTAATAAACAAAACTAATGAACCATGAAAAATATACTCATCGCGGCCTTTCTGTTGTTTGCCGGTTCCCAGCTATCCCATGCACAGGCTAAGCTGCCGGGCGCAGTGGGAAGCCCGACTAAAGACGAACAAGAAATTCTTGAACTTTCCAAGAATAAGTGGACCTGGATGGCAGACAAGAATGTAGAGAAACTTAACTACTTGTTTAATGAAAAATGTGTTTTCGTCCATATGGGCGGAAGCTGGGGTAAAACGCAGGAACTGAACACGATCAAAGGCGGCTTTATCTGGTATAAAAAAGCTGATGTATATGGCGCGTCCGTAAATATTTTTGGTAATACGGCCATTCTATTAAATGACATAGACTTATTAGCTGTAGTTGGCGGCAACGAAGTGATCCACGCCTTTATGGTAACGGAAGTTTACCTGAAAGAAAACGGCCAATGGAAAATGGGCTCGTTAACATTTTCAACTTTGATGCGACCGGTTAAAATGAAAAGCAATACTCCTCAGCCGGCACAGCCGCAACACTAACATTACTCTATTAGCTATGAATCGTCGTGATATATTAAAAACAGGTTTAACACTTGCCGGAGGCACTTTGTTAGCCTCAAATTCCAGCGCAAGTGCGCTGATACCGGCAGCTTTGGCGCCAAACGCCAATCCCGGTCGCCGAAAACTGGGTAAATTGGAGGTTTCCAGTATAGGCCTGGGCGTGCAGAACATGCCGCGCACTTATGAAACAACCATTCCCTCCCGCCCGGAGATGATTAACATCATTCATAAGGCTTACGACAATGGCGTAACCTTATTTGATACAGCAGAGGCCTACGGGCCATTTGAAAGTGAGCGCATTCTGGGTGACGCAACAGCATCATTTCGAAACAAGATTGTCATCGAAACAAAATACGGCTGGAATATAGATCAGAAAACCGGTCAGCGTCTGCCTGGCTTGAACAGCCGCCCTGAACATATCAAGGAAGTTGTGGAAGGGATGCTAAAACGCCTTCGTACTGACAGAATCGACCTTTTATACCAACATCGCGTAGATCCGGCAGTGCCAATCGAAGACGTTGTTGGCGCGATCAAAGATCTGATTGGCCAGGGTAAGGTATTACACTACGGCCTTTCCGAGCCAGGACCACAAACGGTGAGGCGGGCACATGCCATTCATCCGGTCTCGGCTATTCAAAATGAATATTCGCTGCTGTGGCGCGGCCCCGAAGAGGTGATCCTTCCGCTTTGCGAAGAATTGGGCATCGGATTCGTTTGCTGGAGCCCGCTGGGCGTAGGATTTCTTACCGGAGCTATTGACGCCCAGACACGGTTTGCTCCGGGCGACATACGTGGTTCCGAATCGCGTTTTTCGCCTGAAAACATTGCAAAAAACATGGCACTATTAAATGTTGTAAAAAAGTGGGCTGCACAAAAAGAAGCGACACCTGCCCAGATCTCGCTTGCCTGGTTAACGGCACAAAAGCCGTGGATCGTGCCTATCCCCGGCACCACGCAGATGGCACATATGATGGAAAATACGGGCGCAGCAAACGTAAAATTCACAACCGATGATTTAAAGAAGTTCAATGCCGAATTGGCTGCGATCAAAATTGAAGGGGTTAGATTACCGGAATTTGTTTTGGCGTTTTCGGGTGTCGAAGCACCACCAAAGAAATAAATACATCGGCAATAGCTCGACGCTAATTGGTCTTGAAAGTTTGCCAGCCTAAGTTGCAATTCGATATCGGTTTAACCAGAGAACGTTACAGCTATGAAAGTTTTAAGAACCCTTGTAATGGTTACTACAATTGCCCTGACGGCAAGTTGCTCCAAGGCGCAGCGGGCCTCGGGTGACAATAACGCGGATTCGGCAGGTATAGGATCTCCTACAGGTAAAAAAGTATTGATCGTTTACTTGTCCAGGACCAATAACACAAATGCGATAGCCCAGATCATTCAAAAGAAGGTTGGAGGCGATTTGGTGGCTTTGGAGCTTGCCAATCCTTATCCTGAAAACTACCAGGCCATTGTAGCCCAGGTAGCCCGTGAGAATGAAACAGGCTTCTTGCCGCCGCTCAGGACAAAAATAGACAGCATTTCAAAGTATGATGTCATATTTCTCGGCTTCCCAACCTGGGGAATGCAATTGCCGCCGCCGATGAAAAGTTTCCTGAAGCAATACGATCTGAGCGGTAAAACCGTCGTGCCTTTCAACAGTAATGCGGGTTATGGTATCGGCAGCACTTTTGAAACGGTAAAGGAACTGGCACCTAACAGTAAAGTGTTGGAAGGCTACACCACAAAAGGTGGCATTGAAAGGGACGGGATCTTGCTTGTCATTCAGGGAGACAAAGAGAAGCAGGTAAAGGAAGCGGTAAGCACTTGGTTGAAAAAGATCAGCATCATAAAATGATGAAAAGATTTACCCGTATAATCTGCGGTTCACTGGCTATGCTGATGTGGAGCTTGAATACTTTCGCCCAACAAAACTCGGTACTTAGTATAAAACTGAGCCCGAAACAGGAAAGCATTATTCCCATAGCTGCTTATACAGCAAATGGCGACCAGGCGGGGTTGAAAAAAGCTTTAGCCAAAGGCTTAATTGCCGGTCTGACGATTAATGAGCTCAAGGAAATATTAGTTCAGTTGTATGCCTACGCCGGCTTCCCCAGAAGTTTAAATGCCATCAGCACCTTGCAAGGTTTGCTTAATGAACGAAAGCAAAGTGGAATTATAGACGTATTGGGCAAAGAATCCGGAAAGCGAACATTCAATAATGGAAAATTCGCGTTCGGTAAAGATGTGCAAACTAAACTGACCGGTAGTACTGCAACGGGTTCCGCTCAAACTTTTGTCCCCTTTATCGACACATTGCTTAAAGAGCATCTTTTTGCCGATATTTTCAGCAGGGCCATCCTTGATTTTAAAACAAGGGAAATCGCGACAATTTCGGCCCTGGCCAGTCTTGGCGGCGTGGAAGGACAATTGCGGGGGCATCTGGGTGTTGGCAGAAACGTAGGTTTATCAGAAGGGCAGTTGAGAGGTATCGCCAGAAAGTTATCGGTAGAAGTTGATAAGGATGCAGGCGAAACTACTGCAAAATTGTTGGATGGGATGTTCAGTGCAGCATCCACTTCGCCAGCATCCGCTCCGGCACTTTTATCCATCAAAGAACCAACATTTGCCAAAGGAAACAAAGTGTCTAACGGCAATTTTACCGGCAATGTTTGGGTGAACATGCTGACCAGCGTAGATACGGCGAACAGCACATCGGTTGGTAATGTCACTTTTGCACCACAGGCGCGTTCTAACTGGCACCGGCATCCGTCCGGACAGATATTATTAGTCACAGACGGCCTCGGTTACTACCAGGAAAAGGAACAACCGGTCCGCCTGATCCGAAAGGGAGATGTCATAAAGTGTCTGCCAAATATTGCGCACTGGCACGGTGCATCACGCGACAACTCCATGAGCCATGTTACTTTGGGCCCGGATAACGGAAAAGGACCGGTAGAATGGTTAGGGAGCGTAACAGACGAAGAGTATAACCAGTTAAAATAACTTAATCTTTTTAAAACTTTTGGCGTATGAACAAATACATTCTGATAATATTAGCCGGCACTGTACTGTTTGCAACATCGTGTAAAAAGAAACGCAGCGAGCCGGAAACTCCCCAGCCTCCTGAAACCACTACGCCGGGCACAACGACCCCACCGGGAACTTCGGTTGAAACGGACCCGCCTAATTCACGCTACAGCCCGGCTTTTACAGGGCAGACCCGCGTCAATGCCGTGCGAACAACTACAGCCTATCAAGCTACCGTAATAATTTCATCCTTAACTAGCCCCTGGGGTATTGCTGCTTTGCCGGATGGGCGCTTCCTTGTTACGGAAAAGGCGGGTAATATCCGGTCAGTGAGCGCCTCCGGCAGCGTGAGTGCACCAATTACCGGTATCCCAGCCGTAAACAGCAGCGGCCAGGGAGGCTTGCTCGGCTTATGTATCGATCCTGCCTTTGTGACTAACCGCATGGTCTACTGGTCATTCTCAGAACCGCGTTCTGAAGGGAATGTGCTTGCGGTGGCTAAAGGCCGGCTTTCTGCAAATAATGCCGATATGGAGAACGTAACAGTGATCTATCGGGCCACACCTTTTTACTCCGGAACGAACCAGTACGGAAGCAGGGTAATCTTCGACAGGACCGGTGCCCTCATCGTCAGCAGCGGTGACCGTTCCGATCCGGGCATTCGGGTGCAGGCACAGTCAGTAAATTCAGCTATCGGTAAGATATTAAGGATTACGACGGATGGACAGCCGGCACCTGGTAATCCAACATTCGCAGGTCAGGCAGATGCTCGGCCGGAATTATATTCCATGGGCCACAGGAACCAGCATGGCTTAGCCTTCCACCCGGTAACAGGTGAACTTTGGGAAGGTGAACTCGGCCCCAGAGGCGGAGACGAAATTAACCTGATCCGGCCCGGTTCAAACTATGGCTGGCCGGTGATCACTTACGGAATAGATTATAGCGGGCAACCAATTGGTAATGCTTTACAGCAGCAAAGCGGTATGGAACAGCCGGTATATTACTGGGACCCGGTGGTATCGCCCAGCGGCATGACTTTTTATCGCGGTAACCGCATGCCCGAATGGGAAAATAATCTCTTTGTTGCTGCATTGAGCGGCATGCATATCGTCCGGTTGGTCATTGAAAACAATCGTGTCACCGGAGAGGAACGGCTGCTTGTTGATGAACGACAGCGGTTCAGGGATGTCACGCAGGGGCCTGACAATGCCTTATATGCTATAACTGACGGTGGAAGACTGTACCGCATTGACCGGCAATAATAAAGGATGCATCAAATGTTAAATATATTTTATACCTTTTGATAACTAAGAGTTTAGACCTCGGACCAATATATAAACCATCAATTACGAACAGCTTATAAACAGCCAAATCAACATCCAATGGAAGAGACTAAAACCAATTTAAACAGGCGGGCCTTTTTGAAGGCTTCTGCACTTGTCGGCGGTGGGCTGATGATCCAATTCAGCGCCCTCGGTAAAATGGGGCTTGCCGAAAGAGGTATTGATGCCGCAGCCGCGGCTGAATGGAGTGAGTTAACTGGATATATCAAGATCACAGCGGATAATGTTATTAAGCTTATTTGCCCAAACCCGGAGTTTGGACAGAATGTAATGACCTCGCTGCCGATGATGGTAGCTGAAGAATTGGATGTTGACTGGAAGGCAGTAGTGGTTGAAATGGGCCCGCATGATAATACCAAATTAGGGCCTCAATTCACAGGCGGCAGTAATTCTATGAGAATGTACTGGAAACCACTCCGGGAAGCAGGAGCCGCAGCCCGTAACATGCTGATGCAGACAGCAGCCCAAACCTGGGTAGTGCCGATAGAAGAATTAACAACTAAGGCCGGGGTAATTCACCATGTTAAAAGCGGAAAGTCTGGCAAGTATGGTGGCTTTGCAGCAAAAGCTGCGGGTATACCGGTACCAAAGGGCGTCAAGTTGAAAGATGTTAAAAAATTCAATGTTGTAAGGCACTCCCAAAAGAATGTTGAAGGAACAAAGATCATCAGCGGTAAACCATTATTTGGGTTGGACTACAAGCATGAAGGTATGCTGATCGCCATGATCCAGCATCCGCCTGCTTTCGGACTGGCACTAAAATCTTTTGATGCATCGCAGACATTGAAGATGCCGGGAATCAAAGACGTATTTAAAATAAAACTGTACGAAGACGGGTTTGAACAGGGCGGTTTTGATACGCGCACGTTTAACGAGTTGCTGGTAATAGTTGGTAAAACGACCTGGGAAGTAATGCAAGCCCGAAAAAAGCTTGTAGTGGAATGGGTGCCGGCCGGTGATACCAAAGACACGATGCAGGGCCGCGGAGGAAAAAGAGAAGTGGTTGTTCCCGGTGAATTGGAAACTACTGCTGCACAACACGAAAAAATGCGGAAACGTGCCAGTGAGCCGGCGCAGCAACTAAGAAAAGACGGCGACCCTGAAACCGCATTTAAGAACGCGGCACAGATCATAGAACGTACCTACAACGCACCGTTCCTGGCACATAACTGTATGGAGCCTATGAACTTCTTTGCCCATGTTACGGATGAAAAAGCGCTAGTGGTTGGGCCTTTACAGGCTCCCGGATGGACGGAGCCAACGCTTTCAAAAATTTTAAAACTTCCTGCCGAAAAGATCGAAATTCAAATGACCCGCATGGGTGGTGGATTTGGCCGCAGGGCGTATGGTCACTATTTGCTGGAAGCTGCCCTGATCTCTCAGAAAGCGAAAGCACCGATCAAACTGATCTACAGCCGCGAAGATGATACAACTTATGGCATTTACCGCCCGATGTATACTGCAACGTACCGAGCGGCACTGGATGCTAACAAGAACCTGATCGCCTTTCATGTCAAAGGAGGCGGCATTCCGGAGAACGCGATCCACCCGAACAGGTTTCCCGCCGGTGCAGTAGACAATTACCTTGCCGAAGGTTGGGAGATCCCGTCCAATATTACCATAGGTGCATTCCGGGCGCCAAGGTCAAACTTCAATGCGGCCGCAGAGCAGTCTTTCCTGGACGAATTAGCGGAAGCAATGGGTAAAGACCCGATAGACTTCCGGCTGGAATTATTGACGAGGGCGAAGGAAAAGCCTGTAGGCAAAAACAACGAGTATGATGCGGACCGGTACGCCGGGGTGTTAAAATTGGTTAAAGAAAAATCAGGATGGAACGGTACTGAACAAAATAAATTTCACCGTGGTGTTGCGGCTTATTTCTGCCATAATTCCTATGCGGCACACGTTGTGGATATGACGACGAAAACAGGGCAGCCTTATGTTGAAAGGGTATTTAGCGCTATTGATTGCGGAATCGTGATCAACCCGGACGCCGCATCAAATATGGTGCAGGGCGCGGTTGTTGACGGTATAGGAAACTCACTGTATGGCGGACTGACACATAAGGACGGAGTGGTACAGGAAAATAATTTCCATTCTTATAGGATCATCCGGATGCATGAAGCGCCTAAAAAAGTAGAGGTTCATTTCGTACAGAATGATATTGACCCAACAGGATTAGGTGAACCGCCATTTCCGCCTGTTTTTGGCGCAGTGGCGAGTGCTTTATACAAAGCGACCGGACGTCGTTATTATCAGCAGCCGTTTTCATTACCACAGCCGGAAACACCTGCCGTTTAAATCAAGGATATTCTTTAAAACATAACATCAAAAAGATGATCACATTAAATATCAATAAGAAAACCTACCAGATAGATGCGGATCCGAATACACCATTATTATGGGTGTTGCGGGATCACGTTGGGCTCGTTGGAACCAAATATGGATGCGGCGTAGCGCAATGCGGTGCCTGTGTAGTGCATCTCAACGGCGAAGCCGTTCGTTCCTGCGTTACAAAATTAAGCCGGGCTGAGGGAAAAAAAGTAGTGACAATAGAAGGCTTATCTGCAACCAATAACCACCCGCTGCAAAAAGCCTGGCTGGACTTAGATGTATCACAATGCGGTTACTGCCAGGCCGGACAGATCATGTCAGCTGCTGTGCTGCTTAAAGAAAACAAAAAACCTACTGACCAGGACATCGATGATGCCATGGCAGGGAATATTTGTCGCTGCGGTACTTATTTGCGCATACGCGAGGCTATTC
This sequence comes from uncultured Sphingobacteriaceae bacterium, assembly GCA_964244955.1. GTDB lineage: Bacteria > Bacteroidota > Bacteroidia > Sphingobacteriales > Sphingobacteriaceae > Mucilaginibacter_A. The sequence continues at coordinate 43,146 of CAXTKQ010000002.1, forward strand.
ATTTAGCGGCCGAATTGCAGGGAAAGGAGACATCATCGAAATGAAAAGGAAATCCATTGTTATTATGGGAACGCTGATGATTATGGTCGCTATAATGGCTTTTAGTCTGAACACTTCCAAATCAATAAACGCACCTGTTATAGTAAAAAAGGATAGCGTAGCATCTGTAGCCGCTTTCAACCAAGTCTATACAGTATTGATGAGTGCCCGTTGTATGAATTGCCATCCGTCTGGGGACGTCCCTCTTCAGGGAGACGACAGCCATTTACATACCATGCTTCCTAAGAGAGGTATCGACGGTAAAGGAGTTTACGCAATGAAGTGTTCAAACTGCCATCAGCCAACCAATACGCCGGGTGTGCATACGCCTCCGGGAAATCCTAACTGGCATTTGCCGCCGGCAAATATGAAGATGGTTTTCCAGGGTAAAACCCCACGTCAGTTAGCGCAGCAACTAATAGACCCTAAGCGGAACGGCCGTAAGGATATGAAGAAATTGATAGCACACGCAGATGATGACCTGGTATTGGCCGGATGGAATATGGGCGAGGGTCGTAAACTTCCGCCGATGAGCCACGCTGCATTTAAAAAAGCATGGGTTACTTGGCTTACAACAGGTGCATTTGCACCTGCTTCTAAATAAATTATAGGAGTTAAGGAACTTAAATGATAATTCCAAGGTGCGACGTATTGCATAGGATATCCAATTTTCAACGCTTAGGCACCAAAAGCGCAAGGCGGGTGAAATGTCAAGGCCGAAGCACCGCTAAAAAACAAATTAAAATGCTTCGCTTGTGTAGCCTTTACTTTTCACCCGCCGGTCGGTAACTTTGCCGGACGCGGTGAAATGGGATTATAATACTTGAGTGGTGCGAAAGGCAGGTGTGTTATGAGGGACGAATTTCACTCCTGCCAGCGGCAGCGAGGCTGACGGCGCAATTAAACCCGGCGCGATAGCGCGAGGTGCAATGAAGCCGCCTGCCGTAGCTGCATGGTTCCAACGGGTGTACTATTGTTTTGCTTTTCAGCAGCAAAGTCGGACGATTAAAATCAACTGCCCGACATGCTACTTTCGGGTGCTTAGCGGTATAATCTTACGGTCAACAGTTTTCAGAATTAAAGCAAGGCGAACAAATGCCCCACCCGCCAATACCTCTGAGGCTGTCAACACTTAATATCTTGTATATATTGCCTATAAATTCTTTCAGCCACCTTATTGAATTTCGTTACCTGCTTAGCTAGTATTCTCACCGAATCTCCATCAGGGTCAAATGAATTGCTATAGCGTGATTGTGAATACGCATTCTGCAACAATTGGTATAGTTGAGCCCCCTCTGTAGTATTCAGTTCAAATACCTCCTTTAAATCGTTGGTAAATAACAAAGTCAATCTTAGTAACCTTGATAGATTATGCATTTGTACACGGTAACCTATAACGGCTTGTATTATAGCCTTTAATACACTTTCAACCGACTGATGCAAAAGAAATGATGCAAGCCTAAAGTTATTGTTTGTCCTATATAATTCTGCACCACTTAAAAACTCGGCGCCTTGTTTACCCCATCGTTCCCAATTGAACTGTGCCCTGGCTAATAATATGCCCTTAGTTATTTCCGAATGGGCGGGTAATGTTAATTCTGGAGATTGATATAGAACAATTCCCTTTTCCATTACGGTTGACCAAAAGCGTCTGCCGTTAATAAGCGCTTCTCTGGCGCTATTTACTTTATGGACGATGGCATGTACATGAGCAAGGTATTGACAGTTATCTTCTATCTTGTTACTGATCTGATGCTCCGGCGTCTTTTCATCATCGGCTATCAGGATAAGCAGGTAGAATATAAACGGCTTTGGATGTGTTCCTAAATGAATGATCATTTGAACTTCGGGACAGCGGTTTAATATTAAGTTTTTAATTTCATCCAATGCCAATTTTTCGGCTGCTGTTGGTTCGGGGTTTATTGTTCGTAGAACAATCGGTTCCGTAGATGTTTCGGCTAAACTACTTTCAAGTATACTCCGCTTAAGTTGTGGACGACTACTTTCACGCTGATAGATTAACCATGCTGCCGAATACAGCTTGATTAAATTTTCGTAAACATTAATTACCTCACCTGCATATAAAGACTCAACGTCCGCATTGTTATAAAGTGCTACATGTGACCATTCGTGTAATTGATCCCTGTATTCTTGGGGTGAGATTGTTTTAAAGACTTTTTTGACTGCCTTATAGGGTTCAAGCTGCTCTTTCAGGGAAAGGTTTTGAGGGTAGTATTCCCATAGTTCCTTTTCTTCTTCCAATTGATCCTCGGAAACCTTTTCTTGACGGTAAGAGAATCTATTATAATTGACTAAAAGCAGGTACATAGCTTCCAAAATCCTCAAATTCAGGTCATATATAAAAAGCAAAGTACCAGGGCCATGACGTTTTTCATCGTAGTGCTGGTCATTAACGACATAATATCGCCATTCTTTTAATCGCTTGCCGTGACCGTTTACGGAATCTGCGCTAAAGAAATCAACAACTACAGCCATTGGGTTTTCAATCTCATAATGGCGAAGTGTTTTGGGGTAATGTTCCCATGGTGCATAAGGTGCGTTGTTCATGTTTGCTCTTTTTTACACCGGCCTCCATTAACCGGCAAAACAAAAGAATAGCGAATCTTCACCGTGCCGAACCATAAGCGATTGTACTTTACAATAAAGGCGTTGTTTTGTACATTTACATTTTAACAATACATTTGACTTATGACAGAACCAACCTTGCATATCGGCAGAAAAATCAGTAAGATTCGTGAGTTGCGTGGAATGAAGCAGGAAACGTTGGCAACCGAATTAGGCATTAGTCAGCAAGCTATTTCCAAAATTGAGCAGAGTGCAGATGTAGAAGATGTAGCCTTAAACAAAATTGCAGTTGCCTTAGGTATAACAAGTGAGGCCATTAAAAATTTTACTGAAGAATCAATTTTTAACTACTTCAATACATTTAATGACAATAGTGGCGCAGGTGCTTGGAGCACCAATGGTACATTTAACTTTAATCCTATTGATAAATTGGTAGAAGTGTTTGAAGAAAATAAGAAGCTTTATGAGCAATTATTGGAAAGTGAACGTGAAAAAATAGAATTACTTAAATCCAAAAGATAATTTAATACACTCTCATTTAAACCCTATTTGCTGCTTAACTTTTAGAGTTTTTTCATTACTTACTTTGGTAACTCTGTTAAAATAGTTGATGCTTCCTTTCGCCTGTGGTGTTTCTTTATCATCAAAACTCTCAATTTTAGTCTTATAGCTATCTGATAATCTTAAGCCACCCCTCATTACAATCACATTTGTTACTTTCGGCATGCTGGTTTGATAGAAAGTTTTGTTGTGACTAATCTTAAAGCCCTTTGATGTGATAATATCTATAATAGTATTGGCCAATGGCTGAAAATCCATTTTTCCAGATAAAGTAATATCGTCAACAAAGGTGGTAAATGTCAGGTTATGTAATTTGGCAAATTCCTGTAATTCATTACCGGCATTCACAAAAGCAAGATTAGCTAGATATGGTGAAGTAGGCGTTCCCTGCGGCAACATTCCTTTATAGGTGGTTAATTTAGTTAAAACATTAGCAGTTTGTGGTGCAAAGCCTCTTGACGCAAACATTTGATAAATCTGAGTATGGCTGATGCCAGGATAAAAATTCCTAAGATCAGTATTGAAAAAGAATTTATTACCCTGATGCATCTTTGCGTTTAGAATGTTATCTCTGCGCTCAATACCGCCAAAGGCATACGATGGTAACTTAATTCGTTTGAATACATTCCTGTAAATGCCACGCTGCACATTTTTTAAAAGTGTAATACTGGGGTATAAATCTCTTGTTCTCAATTTTCCATTCTTATCCTTTAATTGTACTCCGTCTTTACCTAACTTGGGATTGCTGATTAAATAATAAAACTTTTCTATATTATCTACGAGATAATTTAACTCGTTAGGTTTAATATTCAGTATCTGGCAAAGCTTAAAAGTATCAAGCATGGTTGTTTAAAAAAAGTTATGTATCATTCCTTTAATAGAGGGTTCAATAATTTTAAAAGTTTCCTGCTTCTTTGGATCAATATCTTCTATAGATAATGACATGAAAAACAATATGGGTAGCGGTACCTCTAAAGCAGCGGCAATCGTTTTCAAAACGGATAAAGCCGGTTCCTTTTGATTATTTTCGATTTTTGACAGGTAAGCTTGTGTCATATCGCATTTATCAGCCAGTTCATTTTGCTTGTAACCTTTTTTGACACGGTACTCTTTAATACTATTTCCTAAATCCATGATAATTAGATAAAATAGGGGTGTCAGATTAAAACAGGTTCTTGAAGTGGTCTGCTACAGTAAATACTTTCATTAGAATACCAACAACCTTAATGCAAAGGTCAGCATTGGCATGAAGTTCCTGGGCTTCGCCCATCTCTTCAAGTTTTGTAATACAGTCTTTTAAAAGAACTTGCTCGTCCTCTGAGAACGAACAGCAGTAGTTTGAAATGATGCTCCTAATACCTTGTATAAGGGCATCGTTGTTTTTGATACCATGATTTTGCATGATCTGTGAATTGAATTTAATTAGGCGAAATTGCCTTCCTATATTCCCAACCACGCTGTAATTAAATTCACAATTGTTGCTCGTTACGCACCCCTATAAAATCTTGCTTCCTATAAAAAATAGAAATATTAGTATGATTCGGATTAACCTGTTAGTAGTGGCTAATATCGTCAATGATGTTGTAGCGGCTCTGAGTACAAGTTAGCGGTTACCCGTTAGCAGCAGTGCAGAAGTCGTGCAAGGTCAAGATCACCTAAAGACCTAATTAAAGGTTGTGTATTGCTACACTTTACGATTTGAACCAATTACATTTAAGTTTCAAAAACATTTCAAAGAACATGATGCAATATTAACTTATATTCCTGACAGTACAAAATAAAAAGCAATAAATATTTTAAGAGGCATTAAATAACTATTTACGCTTTCTGTTTTTATGAATGGAATGATCATCTTTCCGTTGCATGTTTATGCTGTCAATAGCTGTAGATTTTTCTAATGCTTCATTTTCGAGTTGTTCAGTTGCATCTTCCATTACTTTTGGATTTTTAGCATAGTATTGATCAGCCCATTTTGCCGGAATAGAATAAACTTGTCTGATCGCTCGAAATTTTATATCGTTTGCCTCTAATCGGTTAGTCTCGACCCAAAGGTGAGCGCACACTCCTGTGCTTACAGCAGTTACGATTAGTAACATCACTCCCGCAATTATCCCACCTTTAGTAGTGAAGTCAAACTGATGCTTAACCTTTATTGGCAGTGATTTTTGTATTGCTGACAGTATAATTTTTATCTCCGATAGGCCATGTTGTATTTGCTCTGCAGGGTATTCAATATTGAGTTTACCAAATGCAGCATTCAGATCATTGCTTTCCTTATTATATCTCATTAAGAAAACTTCGAATATCTTTTGTAGCGCTTCGAAATGCAGCGAGTAATCTGTAATCTTTACTTCTTTTTTTTCCAGATCTGTTATTTTTTTAATAAGGCTATCGATAAGTTCATCAGTCCCGTCCATGCGTTCGGTAAGCTCTTGTATCTCTTTCATCTTAAAAATTTATTGCTATTTATCGTGTGTTTGTCCGTGCTTGTTTCTTCCTGTGCCTGTTGCGGCCATGAATAGCTTCGTCGTCTACGTCATCAGCTATCTCAACTGACAGACTTCCTGATAGATCAGTGCCAAAAATTTGAGCTTGTTTTAAATAAGAAATTTCCAATTCGCCGCTCTGTTCATTACTATTAAGTATTTCTCTTAACTGATCTGCCAAAATCTTTTCCTGTGGCTCCTGTAGCGCTTCTATGGCGTGGCTAAGCTTTGCATAACTTAAACTACGGTCAATCTCCGATCCTTTAAATTTGTATTCGCCCTTGCTGAAACTAATACCCTGTACTTCGGTAGTGCCACTTTTATATTTGAGGTGGGTAACAATACGCTGTTTAGCCAATACCTGCTTTAGCTCGTTGATATTTTTTACTTTTTTGCTGGCCGCCTTGATGGCATCGAATAATTCATATTTGATTTTGTCCTCGCCTTTTAGCTGTAGGCGATTGACCCGCCCTTTACCCGGTGCCAGGTAAAGACCATGTTTTAAAGTCAATTCTTTTGCTACCTGTACATTCCGCTGCTTTTGAAAGTTATCCGAGATGGTTTTGCCGTTGTTGCTCACTCGGTTGTAAACGATGTGTATATGCGGATGTTCTTTATCCCGGTGCTTTACGATTAAGTACTGGGTGTCCTGTATCTTCATTTTTTGCAGATACTCTTTCGCCAACATCACCATTACCTCATCGTTCAACTTAGCGGCATCGTTTACGCTCCAGCTTAAAGCAATATGACCGACTGCTTTTCCTAAGTTAGGATTGTACTTTCGTTGCAGGTTAAAATCATTGATGATCTGGTTAACCTGCTGCATTCTTACACCTGCTGCATCCAAGATAACAGCATCATGCTTTTGTACCACATAGCGGATGCACCCGCCAAAGCTTTTACCCGTTATCACTTTCCCTATCATTGTTATTGAGATGTTTTAAAGTAATATCTATCTCTTTCAAAATTTTATCGCAGTTGCGAACTACAGTCAATAAACCCACCTGATGCGCAAGCTTTGTTAGTTGGTTAAGATTGTTGGCCAATTCGGCAAGCATCCAAAGGATGCGCCGCTCTTCGTCGGTCAACCGGGGAATAATCTTGGCGTTTTTAGCCGCCGCCCTTATCCAACTGCTTGATCGCATTCCGGCGGTTTTGGCTTTACTATCGATATAAAAGCGCTCTGTCGCTGTCATCCGAATGCGGATAATCAACTCCCGCTTTACCCTTTTCTTTGGCGCACCACCTTTATTTTTTGGCTGGGTTATCTGCTGTTTATTGGTTGTCTTTGCTGTAGCTCCCATTGGTTAACTCCTTGCGATTTCTTCGATTTTTTTCCTTTTGCAACCATCGGGCGCAAAAGGCAAGTTTGCCCGGAGCCGACAGGCATCCGGGATGTTTTTGTGGCAACAAAAACACAAACTTGCTCCATGTTACCGGATAGAATATCCGCGATATTGTTTATCGCTGTACGGTGTATCGCAAATGGTTTTAAGCTGTTAATTTTACATCCCTGCTTTGTCCATAAGCAAGGTGACCCGGCTTGCGATATGCTTATCAAAAGAAGGGTCATATATGAGGTATTCGTGGCCGATCAGTTCCTTTAGGCACTTGTGATAAGTCGCCGGTGAACGGATACCGGATGTTGCCATCAGCGTGCTCCGTGTTACCCGGAAAGGAGTACTGTACTGCTGTTCCTGCCATAAGCAAAGCATAGCCGTATATAAGCTGATATGAAAAGGGCCAAGCCCTTTGTGTTTTTGGATTGCCTTCAGTAAGGCCATTTCAGGAAGTGCCTTTTTCATTTAACACCTCCTTTTTCTAACAGCTTCATGATGTCCTGGTAACGGTAATACATCATACCACCTATTTTGGAATAGGTAAGTGTGCCGTTAATACGCAGTTTCTGTAAGGTACCAGGCGAGATACCTAACAGCTTTCTTACTTCGTTGCTTTTCAGCCATTCTTTGTTTTGTGGTTTTGCATTGCCGCCGAATGCGTCTTTTAGTTCCTGTACCAGTTCTGCCTTGAACTTTTTCAGGTCTTCTTTGGTTAAAATCTCTATTTCCATCTGTACTCCGTTTTTTGGTTAACGGGACAAATGTATATGGCCAAATAGCCGATGTCATGACCACCGGATTTAGATGGTCATGTATAAAAGGCGAACAAGATAAGTGTAATAGAGGCTAACTAATTGATAAGGTATTGTATAGCATCATTAGAGAGGCATGGTGATTATAGCGAAACAGCATAAGAGAAAGCCATTCTAGGGTTGATTGATTTTCCTGACTGCTTTATTTGGGGTGTACGGGACTATCTTAAACAGCTTATTTTCTGGTTGCACCAAAGTACCCTTTACGCCAATGTCGTTCTGTTTATCGGAGAAATAATTCTTAGCGGTCTCTATGGGGATATTCTTGCCTGCGATAGAGAAATACTTACTGAGCATTTTATAATACGGTGTCTTATGATCACAGCGGAGTAGCTTCCGTTCTGATGGTAATTGCAGATCGCGCAGTTGCTGAATCAAGTCAATTACTGTTGCCAGGTGGCCTTCTTCTATCCTGATCTTTTGCACCACATCATATTCTTTCATTTCGCTGATATGCTTCTCCAATGCTGCTATTTGGTTTTGCAGCCTGGCAATAGTCGCATCCTTCTCTGTGTAAACTTCAAGCTGAGGGCGAACCGCCCATTGGTCGATAGAATTCAGGTAATCGGCAAATGCCCTTAACTGTGCCTTTTGAATATTTGTTCGCTCATGTTTGTTTTTAGAGCCAGGATTGTCTTCTTTGATCAATACAGCGATGCCGTCTTGTATAAGATCCCTTAAGTGCTTATAAAATTCAATTTCTTGCGAGCCTGCATTTACCTTTAAAAAATAATCCAGGTGATATTTGTAAAATGGTTCAAATTCATTTTCCTTACGTTCATATAAGTTATTCAAAAAATGGCGGTCATAATGGCCCCGCCACCATGAAAAGGGCATGCCAATATCGAACGGATGTTCGCGTTTTTTAAAGCGGGCAAGAGGTTTGAAATATTCTTTCATGAGGATACATAATTGATCAACATGAACAAAGATGATAAAATTTAGATTATGCCAAATAACCCGATGTCCTGTAATTAATACTTATATGTTGGCTAATATTAGCTTTCGCTAACTTTTATAGGTACCGACAACCAAAAAAAAATTATGAGTGATGATTTAACGATAATGTTCAGTTATCCTTTATTGGTTAACAATGCTTCGATATCATACAATTTTTTAAATCTTGCCAAATAATGATTATGGGTTTACGCGAAACACGAATTTGCCGAACGGCAAGAGGTCGTGACCATAAATAAATCAGATTTTCATATACTTTTAGAAGCGGATCTAAAGTTCATTAAAATTTGATAAATAACTACTTATGAAAAAAACTAAAAATATTAGTTGACAAACTAAATTATATTACTAAATTTGTCAACACACACAAAACTATGGACGCACTTGATGAAAATATTTTCGGAAACCGCCTAAAATTAGGCAGGAAAATGGCGGGCCTTTCGTTACAAGATTTGGCCAACGCCCTGGAAAACCGTGTCACTAAACAAGCGTTAAATAAATATGAGTTAGGTGCAATGAAGCCTAATGCAGAAGTATTAATGCTTATATCAAAATGCTTGAATCAAGCGCCGGACTATTTTTTCAGAAAACAACAAATAGATCTTGGAAGCATTCTATTTCGGAAAAAAAGTAGCTTGTCTAAAAAAGATGAGGAAGCGATCATAGAGAAGACCCGTGATTATGTTGAGCGTTGTACTGAACTGGAAAATATTTTAGGCGTTTTTCAGCATTTTCATAATCCACTTGAACATTTGATCATCTCGCATAAAGACGATGTCGAAAAAGCAGCTGATCAACTGCGTTTAGAGTGGAATCTCGGAGATACCCCCGTATCTAATATAACTGAAATGTTGGAACTTAGGGGAATTAAAGTGTTACTGCTCAATGATGTTGAAGATATTGATGGTTTGTCTGCTGTTACCTCTTCCGGCGTGCCCTTATTAATGGTCAATACCAAGGATAAACCGACCGAGCGCATTCGTTTTACCATCATACACGAGTTAGCCCATTTGCTGTTGAAGTTTAGTGAGGAGATTGCAGAGAACCTGATAGAGAAACTTTGCCATTATTTCGCCAGCTGTTTTTTAATCCCCACTAAAAAGCTGATCGCTATGATAGGGGCTGCTAAACGCAGTTATATTGCTATTAATGAACTCATTTTAATAAAGCAGCATTTTGGGATTTCTCTTAGAGCAGTGCTCCATCGTTTATCAGAGTTAGAAATTATTATCCCGGTGTATTACCAAAAGTGGAGTGTTTATTTATCCAAAACTTATGGCGGAAAAAAAGAGCCTGGAGAATATCCAATTGCAGAACGCTCGACTTTGTTTGAAAGATTAACCAACAGGGCACTTGCGGAAGGGATGATAAGCATAAGCAAAGCTGCATCGTTAACAGGCATTTCGGTTAACTTATTAAGGAAAGGGTTAGGAAGTGTCAGCTAAACCCTGTATCGTCATCAAAGATGCCTGTATCCTTTTCGATTTAATCGATTTGGATTTATTGGAAAAATTTTACTTACTGGACGTTACACCCGTGACTACCGGGTTTGTTGTTTCCGAGGTTTTGGATGATACACAGGCTGCCCTATTGAACCAAGGGATAAATTTAGGCAAACTGACCGTTTACAATGACGGTGATTTGGCTACAATTGCGGCCCTTAGTGAAGAGCACGCCGGCTTGAGTTTTGCTGATTGCTCCGTTCTTGAACTATCCTTCAGAGTTCCTGGCCTTATATTAAGCGCTGACAAAAGTTTACGAAATGAGGCTAAACGTCGCGGACTAATTGTAAAAGGGCTTTTATGGGTAATCAATCAGCTTTTCGAAAACCAAATAATGAGCAAAGAAGAATGCTTGGAGAAGTTGGAACAATATCCACTAATAAACCCAAGAACTCCCAAAAAAGATATTCAACTATTAATTGAAAAGCTTAATACGGTATAACTCAACAAACTATAGTATGAATAATTTATATTTGTTTAAACCATAACTAAATCACTTATGACTGCCACGGATGCTAATCAATACTTGAACCCGCTTGCCTTCGTTTCTCTTGGAACTCTGCTTGGTGCCCTGCTCAATAAGGTATTTGCGATGAAGGATAATAGTAACCTTTACTGGATATTTTATTGTTTTTCTATGTTATGCTTCACCTATCTAGGGGTCACTTATTACGCTACAGCCGGCAGTGCTGTTAATGGTTCATGGTATCTCACACTAGTATGTAATATCGTGTTGATACTGATAACAAGTTTTTTCCTTAAAACTAAAAATATATATAAAACATCTGAACTAGACCCTGTAATTAATAACTTCACAGGTAAGGCAGATAAGAACTTTATTAATCTTTTATGCGGGGATATTAATTTTTTTGGTACCACCCCAAAGGAAATGGATAATAATTCTCAGTACACTTATCTGAAGTCGTCCGTGTTTAAAGAAATTAATATTCTTTGTTTTCCACCCAACAATAACTCGGACCGTATTCGATATGGTAAATTACTGCATGATATGCCGCAGGTTAAACTTCGGTATTATCAACCAACTGAGGCCAATCTTTACTTAAGGGGCAGAATTACCCGTACTCAAGACGGGGATAAATTGTTGATGTATTTTAAGATTTCTGCGAAAACATATCAAGCTATCGAGACAGATACGGCAAATTCAAATGGATTGCTGTATAAAAACATTTGGGACCTGATATGGAACCTTGGGCAGGTACCGGTAAAGGTAGATTTAGATCACTTTATAGAATTAGCGACTACCTGATTATGAAGGTTTTAATAATTAATTCGCCGCTTTTCAAGGAAAAGAACGACTTGTATGACGAGGACTCCCTGCCACCTCTCGGCTTAGGCTATATCGCTACGCAATTGGAACTGGATGGTTTTGAAGTGGAAGTGCTTGATGCTGTTTTTTTACGCATGCCGCTGCATGACTTAATAGAATATGTAAATACTAAAAAACCGGATGCGGTTGCGTCGAATATCTTCACTACCAACTACCAGCTTGTTAAGGAGTTAGTTGAAGGGATCAACTATGATGCGAAAATTATAATCGGAGGTTTGTCCACCAAGGAGTTGTACAAGTATATTATTGAGTGGGTGACTCCAAATTCGATTGACGTTATAATGGGCGACGGCGAATTGATATTGACCGACCTGCTGCGAGATGAATTAAAGCAGGAAGCTTTTTTAAACCAGCCCGGCCGCAGGGTTTTCCAAGCCAACGGATGTTCCATTTATTTTACGAAGGACATCGCAAAAAGCCCATTGAACAGACATTTCTTATTGAATGAACCAGTAAAACACGCGCTTGGTTTTTTAGAGGCTAATATCGTCACCAGCAGAGGATGCATTTATAATTGCGCTTTCTGCGCGGCCGCCCGCTCCTTAAATAAAGATACGCCTATAAGGGAAATGAATGCCGCGACTATTACTTCGGAGATTAGCAATATTATGACTGAATTTCCAAAAGTAAACTCGATTCGTGTACTTGATGATTTGTTTTTAAAGACCAAGGATACTGTACAAAAAGCTGTAGATGTGTTTCGTAGCTTTAACTTACAGTGGCGGTCGATGGCCCACGTTCAAACTTTTTCCACTTTGCCCGATGAACTTATGGACAAGCTTAAACAAAGCGGGTGTTTTGAGCTTTTTATAGGGATCGAATCAGGGTCGCCAACCATCCTTCGGTCAATTCATAAGACCCACAATCTAGATACGATCGTTGAGAACATGAATAAAGTGTTTAAAGCTGGGATAAATGTTAAAGGATATTTTATTTATGGTTTTCCGGATGAAACTGCCGAAGACATGGATAAAACTTTTGCTTTGGCTAAAAAACTCAAGGCATTAGCTAAACGGCACAAGGTTAATTTTCGTACAAGTGTATTCCAATATCGCCCCTATCATGCTACCGAAATTTATCATGACCTGCAAAGGCAAGGTGCTGATTTAGAAAACCAACAAGTTGCTCCTAATAGCGAACTCTCAAAACTTGTTGGCCGGCTACAGTTTAATTTTCACACCGGGAATTATTCTAAAGTTGGCGATGATGCCTTACATGACTATATTTACCGGACAATTAACCTCAATGACGGTAAAATATTCGGCAAATTACGATCTCCAACTAAACCCAAGCGCCTGCAAAAGGTGTAATGCCTGTGGTCTTTATCTTAATCAAGACCCGGCGTTAGATAGTCGTGCACAGGCCGATATTTTTTGGGTGGGCCTATCCGCAGTACAATTCAGCGATGACGAAGAAAGAATTCCTTTAGCGGCTGATACGCGGTCTGGAAGCCTTATAGAGCAGGCCGAACAAGGTCTGCGATCAGATTTTTCATTTTATCGAACGAATATTGTTAAATGCTTACCACTAAATGAGGGTAAAATCCGTTATCCGGCGGAACATGAAATGTCAAAATGTTTACCAAATTTTGAGGCAGAACTTGCTAATCTACAACCTGCCATTGTTTTTTTACTTGGGAAGCAAGTTGCTACATTCGTTTTAAAAAAATATGGAATAAAAACAGTCTCGTTTGACGAAAACTTTGACTTCACTACTTTCAATGTTGATAATACCTGCTTTGTGCCAATTCACCACCCATCTTTTATTTTAGTCTACAAAAGAAAATATATTACTGATTACATAAATGCAATACATAATGTAGTTAAAATGACAATGACTTTATCATAAGATTTGCACAACAATTGGAATTATTTATTCTGTTCGACGATTTTCGTAGGCAAATAGTTGCTGTGTGTATCAAGTACCTTTAACTAATTGAATTATTAGTAGGATTAATAGTTACGTCTACGATCAAGCTTTTTTATTTAATGATTAATAACGGATAACTATTTATTAAATATACAGGTAGCTTCTGCAAGATATTAATAGGACTATTTTAATGGGTACATGTCCCATGTAGCAGAATTATTCAGAATCCATATAGTTTATAACCAATCCTCGTACGTTCCTGAGGTTCATTTTGTTATCTACCAACTCATCAAGATACCCGAATACGTTTCCATATTTTATCCTGATTATCCAGCTTGGTTTTTATTTTTTCTACTTCCAATCTTAAGTCAGTGTTATCCACTAACACTTGGCGAATACGTGTAAATATGCGTATGATCTGTATGTTTACTATAATAGCCCGACTGCTGTTTAACACTCGATAACATGGCTACACCCCGTTCTGTAAAACCATTGGTATTTAGTATGCTCCCCTTGTATTAAGGTGCCACTTTGGCTCCTAAAAATCTGAAATTCGTCTTGCGAAAGCTCGAACATAAAATCATCGGGGAATCGGTCAAGATTTCTTCTAACTTGTCTTTTAAGCTGTTTGGTTTCTACTTCGTACAATTTTGCCAAATCAAAATCTAACATTACTTTCTGACCTCTTATGTAAAAGATTTGACTCATGATTATTTCATCAGGTATTATTTGAGTTTCCATTATTTTCTTGTGTTTTAAAAAATGAGAAATCTTTAAGGTCACAAAATGTGACCTTAAAGATTATAAAACTAAACTCCGGCATACTTATGTTTAAGCGCCGCCATATCCTGGCTAACTTTTAAATCCAATATTTTAGCGTAGTGTTGAGTGGTTTTAATATTAGTATGGCCAAGCATTTTGCTAACCGTCTCAATAGGTACATTGTTAGAAAGTGTCACTGTTGTTGCGAACGTATGACGTGCCAAATGAAACGTCAAATGCTTAAATACATCGGATAGGTCTGCTATTTCCTTTAAGTAAGCATTCATCTTTTGATTGCTTAAAACAGGCAATAATAGGCCCTGATTTTCACATTGCGGGTGATCCTGATATTGATTCAAAACTTCTAATGCTACCGGTAAAAGCGGTATCCTTGAAGATGTATCTGTTTTTTGCCTGCTTGTAAATATCCATTGGCCACCGTCCATACCTATGCCTATTTCATTTCTTCTTAGCTTTTTAACATCAGCATAGGATAATCCGGTATAGCAGCAAAAGATAAAAACATCCCTCACCTGTGTTAAACGTTCAACAACAAATTTTTTATTAGTGATCGCATCCAGTTCCTGTTGTGTCAAATAGGTACGTTCCTTTGGTTTTGCAGACGATTTGAAATTGATAAAGGGATTTTGCTTTAGCCAACTATTGGCAATACAGTGATTGACAATTTTTTTCAAGTGCTTAATATATTTGGCTGCCGATACCCCACTAATCTTGCATTTGGCTTTAAGGTAAAATTCAAATCCTGTAATGAATGCATGATTCAACTGGCTGATTTCAATATCGGTCTTGCCGTATTCATTTTGCAAATATCCTGTTAGGTGTTTTTCGGAAGTATTGTACCCTTTCAAAGTATTGGCCTCAAAGCCGTTACCTATCAATGCTTTTACTTTGGTGTTATGCTCTTTAAACAATTGCATCAGGAAGCGGCTCTTTTGGGTCTTTCCTGTAAATTGATTTTGCAGGCTTTCTGTTGTTACCTGCTGGTTTGCATCAATCAGCACCTGGTGCGCATTTCGGAGTTTAGTTTGCAGGCTGTCAAGATAATTGTTAAGAGCCTTAATTTCTTCTTTGGTTCCAATGGCACGCCCCGAATGACTGTTCCATTTGGTCGGGTCGCAATCACGGCCAGCGGACATATCCGCACGTTTACCATTAACCGTAATGCGCATGTAGATGGGCATTGCACCCCCTTTGTAGTTTTTTTGCTTTCTGATATAGAAAAGCAGATGGAAATTACTGTTCATAATTACAAGCTTAAAAGTAAACAAAAGTAAGTTTGTAGCCTGCCTTTATCAAGATGTTCACTCGCTGAACTGGTTGATAATCAATTAATTAAAAGCAATTCGGTGCGTAGTTATTTTCCATTTAGTTACGCACCGAATTACGCTCATTTTTGTTGCGTTTTGTTGCGTAATATGGTGTTTTGATACAATAAAAAAAGCCTGCAAACTTTTGATTTGCAGGCTTTTAGCATCTTTTGGTATTGTTTTTTGTAGCCCGTAGGGGAATCGAACCCCTGTTTCTAGAATGAAAATCTAACGTCCTAACCCCTAGACGAACGGGCCAATTTGTATTTGGCTTTACTTAGCAAGTAGTTAAACCTTTAAGTCGCTTTTTGCTAATTGTTCGGCAAAGATATAAATCCTGTATTGACCGGCAATGCAACAGCTATAAAAATTGCATTAATATAAGAATATCACTTTTGCAGCAAAAGCAGTATAAACCTATACTGTTTTTATCACTGCAAAAATGATATCCAGATTCGTTTTTACCTTTATTTAAGGTAAAAGAAGTATGTACAAATAAACAATAAAGCCGGATACATTTATTAAAATGCCGGGCAAAACTTATTGTGTTTAATATTCGTCTTTACGGCTACCGCCTTTGTTGTAACCGCTGCCGCCGCCGCTTTTGTAACCACCTTTATCGTAGCCGCCGCCACCACTTCTGCCACCGCCGCCGCCATAGCCGCCACTTCCGCCTCTGCTGTTGCCACCGCCATAGCCGCCGCCACCGCTGTTTCCACCTTTGTAGCCGCCGCCACCACTGTTTCCGCCGCCAAAACTGCTTCTTCTAGAGTCGTCCCTTTTGTCCTCAGATTTGTTGACTACAATAGAACGGCCTTCAACTGTAGATCCGTTTAGTTCGTCAATTGCTTTTTGCGCCATGGCATCGTCCGGCATTTCAACAAACCCAAACCCTTTACTTCTTCCTGAAAACTTGTCGATGATAATTTTGACTGATGACACTTCACCATAAGCTTCAAAAACTTCTTTTAACTTGGTTTCTTCCAAAGAAAATGGAAGGCTTCCTACAAAAATGTTCATTATTGTTTTTTAATTTGATTGTATATCTATTTCAAACATACTTATATTAAATTTATATTTTACTATTAAAAAAAATTTTATTTTAATTTAGTTTGCCAAAGTATCCGAAAACCTAAACCTTAATTCCTGACAACGAAAACCAACGCACAAAAAAGGTGTGCAGAAATTAATCTGCACACCTTTTTCAATGGTTATTAACTCTTAACCTTAGAAAATAGTAAACTCTACACGACGGTTTTTCTGGCGTCCGGCAGCAGTTTTATTGCTTGCAATAGGTTGGGTCTGGCCATAACCGGTTGCTTCAATTCGTGATGGGTTTGCACCTTTGCTTACCAAATACTGTTTTACAGATTCTGCACGGTCTTTAGAAAGCCTTAAATTAAGTGCTGGAGAACCAGAGTTATCTGTATGTCCGGCAAGTTTTAAAGTAAAGTTTTTGGTAACCAACAGGTTGGCAACTTTATCTAAGCTGGCAAAAGAGTGTTGGCGGATAGTAGCTTTGCCCAAATCAAATTCTAAGTTGGCAATCGCCTCTCTCACTACTTGTTTGTCTTCTTCGGTTACAAAAACTTTAACATCAGGTTTGTTCATTGGCAAAGCACAACCAGAACCGTCAACTGCAGTACCGGCAGGTGTTCCAGGGCATTTATCAAATTTGTTGGCTACGCCATCGGCATCGTCATCGCCCAAATCTTTAGCATATTGCTGTTGCAATTGTTGTTGTGCCTGCTCATCTGCCAACCGTTTTTGCTCAGATGTTGAAAGCAAACCTTTTAACTCTGCACTTTCGGCTGCGCTTTCTTCTCTAAGTGCTGCAATTGGGCTATAATTGGCCAATTGGGAAGATTTTTTTCTGCCTAAAGAGAATTCTAAACCTGCATGTGCATAAGAAAACCTGTCATTTGCACCGCCACGAACACCATCAAAAATAGGTGTTTTCATGAAGTAAACAGTGTAGCCTAAATCAATATTGATGGTTTTAGACAAACCAAATTTTAAACCTGCGCCAATCGGCACAAACCAATGTTGGTCATATGACCCGCCTTCAACTATTGATGCAGGAAGGCCTTGCACGTTTGCACTGGAAGACATATAACCTGCACCACCGGTTACATAAGGGGACAAAGCACTCCGTTTATGGTTAAGGCTTAAATTTGCAATAGTTAGGTTGGCACTCAATGCTGCAGACCAGTCAATATTAGTAGTAAAACTGCTGTTGTTTTGTGCTGCACTTGGCGAAGGAAGGTAATTGGCCTGATAGCCTCTTACTTTGCCGCCTAAGAAATCTGCCTGGATACCAAAGCCTGGCAAAATTTGTTTTTTGATGTAGCCACCATAACCCCAAGTTTCTTCAGGCGTACGAAAATCGCCGTTTGAAGCATTGTTAAAAGGTGTAAAGTGGGTTAGCATACCACCATTAAGCCCGATGGACCAAGTGCGAAAAGTTTTTTTGTCAAAACGTTTTGTGGTGTCCGAATTTCCGTCTTGGGCAAATGCTGCTGTTGTTAGCCCAACTACAGATAGCGTGAGGGCTAATTTTGTAACTTTTAGTTTCATTTTCAATTGTTATTATTTAAACTTGTTATGCTGCTTCGTACAAATGGTCGATTTAAAATTTGTACCTGCAACACAACACTTTCATTAAAAAATGAGCCAAAAGCTGAAGTTATAATGTTAAATATGCTTTGCCATAGCTAAGTGTTTGACTTTTAAAAGCGAAAAGTTAGTTAAGGATGACAAAAAACTAATCAAACGATTAAGAAACGTAGTGCAGGATTGACTAATTAAGCAGACAATATTTAGTTTAGGACTAAATTTAAGACAGAAAACCGTTTTGGTATGCAGGCCAACATCAATTTTTAGGTGGTAAAAGAAGCATTTAACTTTTCTTTTTGCGCCATGGCTTTTTAAAACCTCCCGATGCCCTTTTAACTTCCGGTTGATAAATTGGACTTTCGCCTAATTCCGGGGGCAAAGGCATCCGTTCAATGGGTTTCCCAATCAATGCTTCAATGTCGCTAAATTTCCGCTGGTCGCGTTCGTTGATAAAAGTAATCGCTGTACCGGTAGTTTCGGCGCGCGCTGTGCGTCCAATGCGGTGGATATAATCTTCCGGATCGTGCGGCACATCATAATTGATCACCAAACTAATCCCTTCCACATCAATTCCGCGCGACAAAACGTCCGTTCCAATGATAATGGGCAACTGCCGGCTTTTAAAAGCACGTAAAATATTTTCACGCTGCTCCTGCTCCAGATCCGAATGAAAAGCTTCTACCTTTAAACCTGATCGTTGCAAAGCCTGGTGCAATTGCTTCACTTTTTCTTTGGTAGATACAAAAACGATGGTGCTTGCGTAATTGCCTTCTTTCAAAATAGATTTGATCAACGCTAATTTCTGGTGATCGAAAGTCATGTAAACCTGCTGCAAAATGCCAACTGCAGGTTGCGAAAGGGCAATATTGATTTGCTCGGGCTGGTTTAAAATTTTGTTGGAAAGTGCCCGGATTTTTCCAGGCATCGTTGCCGAGAAAAGCAGCGTTTGCCGTTTTTGAGGAAGATAACTGATAATGCGGACAATATCATCATGAAAACCCATGTCCAGCATCCGGTCGGCTTCGTCCAAAACCAGATGCTGCAACTGGCCCAATTTTACCACGCCCGAAGTTAAATGCGCAATCAAACGGCCCGGCGTGGCAATGATAATATCCACGCCTTCATTTAAAGATCGGCGTTGCTGCTCGTAACTGATGCCATCGCCACCGCCATAAACGGCAATGGAACTGACGCCTGCAAAATAGGCCAGCCCTTCTGTTTGCTGGTCAATTTGCTGAACCAGCTCTCGTGTTGGCGCCAAAATCAACGTATTGACCAGGCTTTTTTCCTCGGCAACACAAATTTGGTGCATGATCGGCAATAAGTAAGCGGCCGTTTTGCCCGTGCCGGTTTGCGCACAGGCAATCAAATCGTGCTTTTTTAAAATAATCGGGATGGCTTGTTCCTGTATCGGCGTAGGTTTACGAAAACCCATGCTGTCCAATCCTTCCTGCAGTTTTGGATCGAAGTTAAAATCGGTAAATGTCAAAAGTATTTAGCTGTAGTGATGAGTTTTTTATTAGCGCTTTATTAAGTGTTAAATATACATATAATGCTGGTTTAGACAAATGCTTCTTTTACCGGTATAAAAACAATATCGGCAAATTATTTAATTTAGACCGAAACCGAAACCGTTTGCTTGACAATGTTAGAGATAATCTGCTCGGCGTGTACCCTCGAATTTTCGATAAACCACGAATGCGTGTCCATCCCGCCGCAAACCACGCCGGCCAAATAAATGCCTTTTTGGTTGGTTTCCATCGTTTCGGAATTGTATTCGGGCAGCCGTTTTTCATCCGCAGAAAGCGCAATTCCCATTTTTTGAAGGAAAGAAAAATCAGGCTGATAACCGGTCAAAGCCAGCACAAAATCATTCGGAATCGTAATAAATCCTTCCGGCGTTTGGATATCCACTTCGTTTTCCCGGATTGCCACCAAGTTAGAATGATAATATGCTTTGATCGTTCCTTCTTTAACCCGGTTGATGATATCCGGCCGGACCCAATATTTTACACGTTCGCTGATGTCATCGCCGCGGACAACCATCGTTACTTCTGCGCCTTTTCGAAAAGTTTCCAGCGCGGCATCAACCGAAGAATTACTGGCGCCAACTACCAAAACTTTTTGGAAGGTGTAAAAGTTCGGGTCTTTATAATAGTGCCGAACTTTTGGCAAATCCTCTCCCGGAATGTTCATCTTCACCGGGACATCGTAAAAACCGGTTGCAATAATGATGTTTTTAGCCTGATAAACCGCTTTGGTTGTGGTGATTTCGTAATGATCGTTTTTAAATTGACTGCTTAGAACGGCTTCAAACAAATGGATGTTTAACTGATTTGAACTGGCCACGCGCCGGTAATATTCCAGCGATTCGGCACGTGTTGGCTTGATGCTGTTGGAAACAAACGGAACGCCGCCAATCTCCAATTTATCCGAAGTGGAAAAAAAAGTCATCCCCGCAGGGTAATTATATAAGGAGTTGACCAGCGTGCCTTTTTCTACAATCAGATAAGTTAAACCTTTATTTTTTGCTTCGAGTGCGCAGGCCAAACCAATTGGCCCGCCGCCGATAATCAATAAATCCAACATAAATTTTAGTGTGCCAAAAGAAGTATCATCAGTCTTAAACAATTCCTGATGCTTCTTTTACCGGTAAAAAATCATTAAAAAACAAAAGCCGGAAAAAACTCCGGCTGCTATTATAATTTAAAAAAGGGAAAGGTTGTTTGAAAAATAAAAAATGGGTAAGCTACTCCTATCGCACCGCTACAACTCTCTACCCTTGCTGCGTTCCCACCCTGGGGGAGTTCAAGAGGAGCTGGTCGTAGAAGACTTACCCGCCACAAAAGTAGAAAAATTATTAAAATAAGCGCATCAAAATAACAATTGTTGTTTTTTAGGATGCGGCCGCCAATCCGATTTCTGCTTTTACACGCATCGGCAAATTGAAAAACTTGCGCGTGGGCGTTTCCAGCACACTGATTTTATCGGCATAAAAAGAGTATTCAAATTCCAGGCCTGCAAAATACTGCCACAAGATGTCTGCTTTTTCTTTGGAAATATTTTTCGCGATGGCCATGTGCGGCGGCATTTTCGCCGCGTTTTTAGAAAACGTACGGTTCAAAACCGAAAGCATTTCTTGCACTACCGGGTCAATTTCAACCTTCGCAAAAATGGTGTAGCTGTTTTCCTGATGTTTAAATTTGCCAAAGCCGCAAACCTTTATTTCAAAAGCATTGATGCAGGGCAGTTTACGCTTGTAATAAACCAGTTTCTCTTCAAAAACTAAAGCCTGAATGTGGGTGTCATGGTTAACGGTAACATACGCTTTGCTGTGCAGCGACGGATAATTGCCAATCAGTTCCCAAGCCTTTAACTTGTAGTACATCAGTTTTAAACCCATAGTATGTTCCGGAGGGATCACCATCAAATAATCCCGCTGGTTGATTTTGGTAAAAGGCTCGATATTAAAAAGATGCTGCATGTTTAAAACCACTAACGTAATTGGTAAAACTGCCATTATCAGCAGTAAACGTTTGTTAATTTAAACGAAGGTTATTTAAACAGGTTCCAGAATTCACTATCGTAATTGTAAAATTTATGTTGCAATTGGCAGAATTAAAAACCTAAGCGATACTTTAAATACTTTTTAAGCAAGCGGTTTTGATGAAATAATTTATAGTTAAAGAATTTTAAAAAGAGGGCCAGGCGTGATTTAAAACCAAATTTCAAACTACATTTCTCAGCTTAAACTCCGTTTCAACTTCCATCGGCAAATTGTAAAGCTTGCGCGTTGGTGTTTTCAGCACCACAATTTCATCGGCATAAAAAGAGCATTCAAAGCTTTGCTTTTTTAAATAATACCACAATAATTTATATTGATTGTAAGACAAAGACCTGGCAATGGTAATGTGCGGCGTTTGCGGAACATCGGCACCAAACACTTTTTTAAACCTGGAAAAAGCTGCTTTGATGTTTTGGCTTAATTCCACTTTGGCATAAATGGTGTAATTGCCCTGGTGTTCAAAAAAATCAAAACCGCAAATTTTGATCTCAAAAGCATCTATCCGGCCCGCCATGCTTCTATAAGTTGGCACGCGTTCATCAAAAAACAAAGCTTTACCGTCGTAATAATGGTTAACGGTAATATGCGCTTTACTATTGAAGGAGTGATAATAGCCGATCAGCTTTTTCGCAAAGTCTTTCAATTTTCGCACTTCCGAAACAACTTCTTCGCTTGGCGTGATCACAAGCAGGTAGTCTTGGCTAACTAACTTGGCAAATGGGTTTAGTTTGAATGTTTCCATTCACATAATTACCAATAATTTTAGCTTTTAATATTGCTACTTTTCCACATTTTACCAACAAACTTATCAACATTTGCAGTTAAGGGGCTGTTTAAATTGATGCAAGCAAAAACGGCGATGCTTCTTTTACCCTATAAAAATTGGTGCCTGCGCCAACTTAACAAAGCATAAACCAATTACACACCAATTTTTATAGGGTAAAAGAAGTATGTAAACCTGAATAAGTAAATTTTAAACAAGCTTTAAACTTCGCGGCAAAGAATTTGTCTTTAATGTAACTTTTGAAAATGCACGTAGTATAATCAAAAAATTAACGCGATAATTGCAGCATTTTCTAAGCATTTTAAATTAGACAAATAATGAATCAACAACGCTATATTTTGCCTACTGTCAGAGCGGTTTTTGCTCCGGTTGCAACTGCGTTAGTTTTGGTTTCTACCCGCCTCCTTTCGTTAAAACGACGACGGATTTACATTTCCCGGATTTAAACCGTTTCCTTCAAATACACATTCATCTGTCGGAAAAAAGGCTTGTGCAATTGCCTTAAAAATTCATTTCCGGCGTTAAAAGCATTTTTATTTTAACGGAAAATATTTGTATTTCTCCATGACCATTCAAGATTTTAAAATACAGGTAGCCACAGGCGAACACGCAGATTATGCCCCGCAGATTTGTGATGAAATGGCCGAATCTGCCAAAGCGCGTGGAACCGGCATTGCCAAACGTTCGCCCGAATATGTAGCCAATAAAATGCTGGAAGGCAAAGCGGTCATAGCGCTGCATAAAGACGGCACTTGGGCAGGTTTTTGTTATATTGAAACCTGGAGCCACGGGCAGTTTGTGGCCAATTCCGGTTTGATTGTGAATCCGATGTTCAGGAAAGTCGGGTTGGCAAAAGCCATTAAAGAAGAAGTTTTTAAATTGTCCCGCAAAAAATATCCGGATGCCAAAATCTTCGGTTTAACCACTGGTTTGGCCGTGATGAAAATCAACTCTGAATTAGGTTACGAACCCGTTACCTATTCAGAATTAACGCAGGACGAAGCGTTTTGGCAAGGCTGCAAAAGCTGCGTTAACTACGATATTTTGATGAGCAAAGAACGCAAAAACTGCATGTGTACGGCCATGCTTTTTGATCCGGCAGAAAAGGCAAAAGAGATTGAAGATAAAATGAAAAAGCTAAGCCACAAAGCAACGCTGCTGGAACGTATCGAAAATGCGCTGAAAAAATCTACCAAAACAATTGAAACTTTAGGTTTGGGCATTACCAAACTAACTGATATTTAACCATGAAAGAAAAAGTAGTTTTAGCTTTTAGCGGAGGTTTGGATACTTCGTTTTGCAGCATTTATTTGTCGCAGGATTTAAACCTCGAAGTACATTCCGTGATTGTAAACACCGGCGGTTTTGGTGCCGAAGAACTGGCCGATATTGAACGTCGTGCTTATAAAATGGGCGTTGTTTCGCACGCGGTTGTTGATGAAACAGAAAACTTTTACAACACCTGCGTCCGCTATTTAATTTACGGCAACGTGCTGAAAAACAATACTTATCCGCTTTCTGTAAGTGCAGAGCGCGTAAGCCAGGCTACGGCAATTGCTATGTACGCTAAAAAAAACGGTGCCGATTATGTTGCTCACGGAAGCACCGGTGCGGGTAATGACCAGGTTCGGTTCGATATGATTTTTAATATCCTGATCCCGGAAGTAAAAATCCTTACGCCAATCCGCGATTTAAAATTGAGCCGTGAAGCAGAAATTAAATACCTGAAAGAGCACGGCGTGGAAATGAATTTCGAGAAAGCGAAATACTCGATCAACAAAGGTATTTGGGGAACTTCTGTTGGCGGAAAAGAAACGCTGACTTCGAACGAAGGTTTGCCGGACGAAGCCTGGCCAACACAACTGAGCAAAGAAGGCTCGGAAAAAGTAACGCTTGAATTTAAACAAGGCGAACTGGTTGCGGTAAATGATAAAACTTTCGAGCATCCAACCAAAGCCATCCAGTATTTGCAGGAGCTGGCTTCGCCTTATGCCATTGGCCGCGATATTCATGTTGGCGATACCATTATCGGCATCAAAGGCCGCGTTGGTTTTGAAGCTGCTGCGCCGATGGTCATCATCAAAGCGCACCATGCTTTAGAAAAACATACGTTAACCAAATGGCAATTGAGCTGGAAAGACCAGCTTTCGTCTTTTTATGGCAACTGGCTGCACGAAGGCCAATTTCACGATCCGGTGATGCGCAATATTGAATCTTTTCTGACTGACACACAGCAAAATGTTTCGGGAAAAGTTTTTGTGCAATTGTACCCTTACCGTTTCCAGGTTTTGGGGATTGAATCGGCACATGATTTAATGTCGAACAAATTTGGCAGTTACGGCGAAATGAACAACACCTGGACCGGCGACGATGTGAAAGGATTTTCCAAAATTTTCGGCAATCAAACGGTGATTTACCACAAGGTAAACGGAGCGAAAGAAAACTAAGCAGATGGCTTCGACAGAACAAAAAATCAAAGCCGGAATTATTGGTGGCGCAGGTTATACCGGCGGCGAAATGTTGCGCATTTTACTCAATCATCCAAACGTAGAAATCGCTTTTGTAAACAGTAAAAGTAACGCTGGAAACTTTTTGTACGAAGTCCATACCGATCTTTTTGGCGATACAGAATTGAGATTTAGCAGTGAGCTTATTGACGATATTGATGTTTTGTTTTTATGCGTTGGACATGGCGATGCACAGAAATTTCTGGAAGCAAATCCAATTGCAAATCATATAAAAATCATTGATCTAAGTCAGGATTTTAGGTTGAAGGAGGCGAAAGGTTTTGAGGTAAAAGGTGAAAGGTTGGAAGAGGAAAAAGGTGAACGGTTGAAAGGTGAAAGGGAAACCCAGAACTCGCAACAGGCAACCAACAACCCGCAACAGATCAAACGCTCCTTCGTCTACGGTCTTCCCGAACTCAATAAAAGTGCCATAAAAGAAGCATCCAACATTGCCAATCCCGGTTGTTTTGCAACTTGTATCCAATTAGGTTTGCTTCCTTTAGCGGCAAAAAATATGCTGGTAAAAGAAGTACATATTTCGGCAACAACCGGTTCAACGGGTGCCGGGCAAAGCCTCGCTCCTACTTCTCATTTTACCTGGCGAAACGATAATTTATCGGTTTACAAAGCTTTTAACCATCAGCATTTAAAAGAGATCAGCCAGTCGCTTAATCAATTACAACCTGATTTTCCAATTTATCCAAGTGATGAAAACCAGCTTAATTTTATCCCTTACCGCGGCGATTTTACACGCGGCATTTTAGCTTCCATTTATACCGAATGTGATTTAAATGAAGAAGAAACGTTGAAATTATACACTGATTTTTATGCCGAACATCCTTTTACACATGTTACCACCCGTGATATTGATTTAAAACAGGTTGTCAATACCAACAAATGCTTCCTCCAAATCAAAAAACATGGCAACAAAATTTTCGTTATCAGCATTATGGACAACCTGCTAAAAGGCGCATCCGGACAAGCCGTTCAAAACATGAATTTGATGTTCGGTTTGGAAGAAACGGCAGGGCTAAAATTGAAGGCCAATGCGTTTTAAGGTGAAAGGCGAAGGGTTGAAAGGTAAAAGGCAGAAATCAATTTCACATAAAAACAGGTGAAAGGCGAAGGGTTGAAAGGTGAAAGCAGAAATCAACTTCACATAAAAATAGGTGAAAGGCGAAGGGTTGAAAGGTGAAAGCAGAAATCAACTTCACATAAAAACAGGTGATAAAAACAGTATGAGAGATTACAAAAAATTAGATGTATGGTCGAAAGCCCATCAACTTACATTGTTTATTTATAAAGAAGTTTTGCCCAAAATGCCTGTCGAAGAAAAGTTTGCTTTGACCAGTCAACTACGCCGTTCTACTTATTCTATACCTTTAAATATTGCTGAAGGTTGCGGCAAAAACACCAATAAAGATTTTGTTCATTATTTAGATATTGCTTTAGGTTCTGCAAATGAAGTTGAATATACTTGCCTGTTAATCTTTGATCTTTCATATATTTTACCTGCCCTTCATGAGGCAATCAACAAAGCAGTAAATGAAGTGAAAGCAATGCTAATTTCTTTTATCAAATATTTACGCGCCAATTAGCAAATTTGCTTTTCACCTTTATCCTTTTACCTCAACACCTTTTACCTTTAAAACATGAAACCTTTCGACGTTTACCCAATCAACCATATCAATATTGTAAAAGGCCAGGGCAGCCTGGTTTGGGACGATCAAGGCCAGGAATACTTGGATTTATACGGCGGCCATGCGGTAATTTCTATCGGCCACACGCATCCGCATTATGTGGAGCGATTGGAAAACCAGTTGCACCAGTTGGGTTTTTACAGTAATTCGATCGAAATCCCAATCCAAAAAGAGTTTGCGGAGAAATTAGGCAAGGTTTCGGGCAAAGAAGATTACCAATTGTTTCTATGCAATTCTGGTGCGGAAGCAAACGAAAACGCGTTGAAACTGGCTTCCTTTTACAATGGCAGAAAAAAAGTGATTGCGTTTAGAAAAGCTTTTCATGGCCGTACTTCTCTGGCGGTTTCGGTTACCGATAATCCTAAAATTGTTGCGCCGGTAAATAAAACCGATAATGTTATTTTTTTGCCTTGGAATGATGAGGTTGCTTTAGAACAGGCTTTTGCTGCTAACGAAATCAGTTCTGTCATAATTGAAGGTATCCAAGGCGTTGGCGGAATTCAGGTTGCGCCGGAAAGTTTTCTGCAAAAAATCCGTTCGCTTTGCGATCATTATAATGCTGTTTTTATTGCCGATTCTGTGCAGTGCGGTTATGGCCGTACTGGTAAATTTTACTCGCATGATTTTGCCGGCGTTGATGCTGATATTTATACGATGGCCAAAGGAATGGGCAACGGTTTCCCGATTGGCGGCATTTCGATTTCGCCCAAAATAAAACCGGTTTATTACATGCTCGGCACCACTTTTGGCGGCAACCATTTGGCTTGCGCTGCCGGTTTAGCCGTTTTAGAAGTAATGGAACAGGATAACCTGATGCAAAACGCAGCCGAAGTGGGCGGATATTTAATCCAAGAACTCCGCAAATTTGAGCAGGTAAAAGAAGTACGCGGGCGTGGCTTGATGATCGGGATTGATTTGCCGGAAACTTTGGCGCATGTAAAAGCGGAACTTTTATTTAAATACCATATTTTTACGGGAGAAGCCAAACCAAACGTGATCCGATTGCTGCCTGCTTTAAATTTAACCAAAGCCCATGCTGACCGTTTTCTGGAAGCTTTTAGTTTGGCTTTGCAAAATGCGCCGGTTGCGGTTTTTAATCCTTCCATGTAAAAAATTCTAAAAAAACACCGGTAAAAGAAGCATTTTGTCATTTCGACCGTAGGGAGAAATCTTCTTCAAAGCAGAAAGCATGCTTCTTTTATCACCTTAAAATAACTAACGCTTCGATGAAGATTCCTCCTATCGTCGGAATGACAGAACACATAATTCAACCCAAATAAAAAGCCTTTCAATACAAATTCCATGAAACTCTTCTCCTCTGTAAACGATGTTGCCGATATAAATGCACTGGTAAAAGAAGCATTGGATCTCAAAAAAAACCCTTTCGCTTTTCAGCATTTGGGGAAGAACAAAACGCTGGGTTTGGTTTTCCTCAACCCAAGTTTGCGTACGCGCATGAGCACGCAAAAAGCGGCCATGAATTTGGGCATGAACGTAATGGTTTTGAACATTGATAAAGAAGGCTGGGCGTTGGAGTTGCGCGATAACGTGGTGATGAACGGCACAACGGTAGAACACATCCGCGAAGCTGCGGCCGTAATCGGGCAATATGTTGATATTCTCGGCCTTCGCTCCTTTCCCGGATTGCAAAACCGCGATGAAGATTATGGCGAAGTGGTTTTTAACAAGTTTGTAGCATTGTGCGGCGTTCCGGTGGTGAGTTTGGAATCGGCAACGCGGCATCCGTTGCAAAGCCTGGCCGATTTAATCACGATTGAAGAACTCAAAACCAAGTCTCGCCCAAAAGTAGTTTTAACCTGGGCGCCGCACGTAAAAGCGCTGCCGCAAGCTGTTCCGAATTCTTTTTCGGAATGGATGTGCAAAGCGGATGTTGATTTTACCATTGCGCATCCGGCTGGTTTAGAGCTTTCTACAGAATTTACGCAAGGTGCAACGATCACCCACGACCAAAACGAGGCTTTGCAGGATGCGGATTTTATCTACGTCAAAAACTGGTCAGCTTTTGAACCTTATGGCAAAGTGATCCCGGGAAATGAAGACTGGATGATGACGAACGAAAAGCTCAAAAATACCAACAACGCCAAAGTGATGCACTGTTTACCCGTCCGCCGCGACTTGGAGTTATCCGCAGAAATACTGGACGGGCCAAATTCTATCGTGATAAAAGAAGCAGCCAACCGCGAATGGGCGGCGCAGGCGGTTTTAAAACAAATGCTGGAAACGATGTAATTAAACAGGGTTTGGCATGGGCAATGGCGCTTCTTTTACAAAATAATTGGCGACTTTATTTAAAGTAAGCCCTTGCACTACAATCGAAAAAATAACAATAAAGTAACAGCTTGCCACGATGATTTCTTTGTATTTATTGTTTGGGATGGAAAGTGCCAATGCAATTGATATTCCGCCGCGAACGCCAGCCCAGGTCAATATTCCGATGTTGTTGTAATTAATGTCCAAAGTCCTCCGCAGAAAAACGATCGGCACAAAAACACTCAGGATTCTGGCGATGGTAATCACCAGGATCGCAGCCATACAAACCAGCCAGTAAGCACTTAAAAACGGCATCATCACGATTTGTAAACCAATCATCACAAATAAGATCGTGTTTAGCAGCTCGTCTATCAGCGTCCAAAACCTTTCTAAAAACTCGTTCATCCTCCCCGAAGGGTCTTTGCCAAAACTTAAATTGCCCACCAGCAAACCAGCCGCTATTTCGGCCAGGGGAATAGAAAAATGAAATTTGTTGGCCAGAACAGAAATGCCCATTACCAAAGCAAGCGAAACAATCACCAGCGTTTGAAAATCATCCACTTTGCGCATCAATTTATAGGCAACAAAAGCCAGGGAACTGCCCAATAAAACCCCTCCAAAAACTTCCCTAACAAATAAAACCGCAATCCCGGTAGATTGGACTTGATGGTTAGACTGCATAATATATTCCAAAATACTGATAAAAAGTATCGGGCCGATGCCATCGTTAAACAAGGATTCGCCGGTAATGATCGTTTCTAAATTTTTCGGTATTTTAGATGTCCTCAATATCGCAGAAACAGCCACCGGGTCTGTTGGCGAAATAAGCGCACCAAAAAGCAGGCAATAGCTTAAAGGGATTTCAACTTTAATCAAAATTGTAAACCAGTTAAACAAAGTCCCGAAAACAAAAGTAGAAAGCACCACGCCCAAAGTGCTTAAAATAAACACCGGCCGCATTTGCTTTTTCAGGTCGTTCCAGTTAAAACGGAGCGAACCTGCAAAAAGTAGGAAGCCAAGCATGGTGTATAAAAGCGTTTGCGAGAAATCAATTTTATTGTTGAACCCGGTGATGGTTTTGAACATAGCCGGAAAAACTTTGCCGGTAAAAATAGCAATCACAGAAACCGCAACGGCAATACTGATGACACCGATGGCACCGGGCAATTTAAAAAAACGGGCGTTAACAAACGAAAAAACAGCGCTTACAACAACCAGTACAGTTATCACTACAAATGAATCCATCAACAAAGATACTGAAAGGAGGCAAAGGCATGTTGCTTATCGGTATGCCAAAAGTGGTTTTCAAAAAACCCATTTTATAACTTCAACGCAAACAATCTGCGGTTTCGATGCTTCTTTTATGGCAATAAATTTTAAACTTAAACCAGCATAAAATGATAGATCCTAAAGACGAAGTTTTCCGCGACCTGGACGACCAGGGCAGGGAAGATGATAACAACCGCAGCCATTTTGACGCCGGTTTTTTGGGCGACGAAGAGCAGGACACAGAAAGCGGCAATGTAGCTGTTGAACACGAAGACGGACACCAAATACCAAAAGCCATGACGATAGAACAAGAAGGCGAAAAGCCTTGGGAAAACATTAGCGGAAGCACAAACCT
>CAXTKQ010000002.1:73812-94109 GCA_964244955.1 uncultured Sphingobacteriaceae bacterium
ACTGGAAGAAGTGCCTTCGCCATCAACCAATACACCAGAAGAAGACGCTGCAACTTTACAACCTGAAACGGAAGGCGCTGGTTACCGTGAAGAGCCGGACCAGGCAAAAGTAGGCGGAGAAGAATAAACCTGTTTTTTTTCTGATTCAAAAGTTGTTTAAACTTTTTTGGGTTGATGCTTCTTTTACCCTATAAAATTGGTGCATATATTCAGCCTGAACAAACCAGAAACCAGGCAAACCAATTTTTATAGGGTAAAAGAAGCATTGTGGAAAGTACAAAAGAATAAGTTTAAACAGGTTTTTAACTAAAAACGCAATTGGTCGCAGTCCGGCTTGTTGCGTTTTTTTGTTTCCGATTTGTATCTTTGAACACAAACCCGAACAGATTTTACCTTGCTATGCTGGTTTTACTTATTTCGATATTAACCCCACCAAACCGGTAAATGCCAAGCATAGACGAGATTAAAAAACCGATAGCTGCCGAAATTGATGTTTTTGAAGACAAGTTCAAAGCTTCAATGCACAGCTCGGTCCCGCTGCTCGACCGCATCACCCATTATATTGTCAAAAGAAAAGGCAAGCAAATCAGGCCGATGTTTGTGTTTTTTAGTGCCGGTTTGTGCGGCGGGATCAATGAATCCACGCATCGCGGCGCAGCCTTGGTTGAACTGCTGCACACGGCCACTTTGGTGCATGACGATGTGGTTGACAACTCGTACCAGCGGCGCGGTTTCTTCTCCATCAATGCTTTGTGGAAAAACAAAATTGCGGTTTTAGTTGGCGATTATCTGTTATCAAAAGGTTTGCTACTTTCGTTGGACAACAATGATTTTTCACTGCTAAAAATAGTATCCGAAGCGGTTAAACAAATGAGCGAAGGCGAACTGTTGCAGATCGAGAAAGTGCGGAAAATGGACGTAGGCGAACCGATTTATTACGAAGTGATCCGCCAGAAAACGGCTTCTTTAATTGCTTCGTGCTGTGCCTGCGGTGCGGCTTCGGCGGGTGCAGATGCAGAAACGGTTGAACGGATGCGGTTTTTTGGGGAGAAGATCGGCATTGCTTTCCAGATAAAAGATGATATGTTTGATTTTGGTTTGGATGATGTGGGCAAACCTTTGGGCATTGATATCAAGGAGAAAAAGATTACGCTGCCGTTGATTTATGCCTTAAACAAAGCATCAAAAACCGAACGGCGAAACATTATCAACCTTGTTAAAAACCACAACGAAGAACCCAAAAAAGTAGCCGAAATTATTGATTTTGTAAAAGGTTCCGGCGGTTTGGCTTATGCTTCCACCCAAATGGCAAAATACCAGGAAGAAGCTTTTGCGATTTTAAACACTTTCCCTCCAAATGAGTTTCGGACCGGTTTGGAGCAACTGGTACGTTTTACGACCGAGCGCAAAAAATAGGTTGTAAAAGAAGTATCGCAATCAGGATTAATTTCTGGTCAGCCAACGCTCTTGATTTTACCAACAGTTGATTTTGGAAACCATATAGATCCTACTCCAATCCTACGCAAGCTTTTTCCGCAACCATTTCCGAACCGGCTCATCATACCATTTCAATGCGGCATAGGCCAAAACAATCGCACTTGTTAAAATAAGTAATGCGTAAGGCCACATTTGTGCGAGTGTTACGCCTTTATGGTTGCTGATCCAGGCAACGTAAAAATAAACCAGCGGATAGTGTACCAGGTAAAGCGGATAAGATATATCACCTAAGAATTTACATATCCTGTTCTCTCTTTGAGTTTGGATCACGCCGCTGGCACCCAGGTACACGATAAGCGGGAAAACGATGATGATACAAACAGATTCATAGATCCCGTTCATCCACAAATGTTTAGCACCGCCAATACGCGGCATATAAAGTACGATAGCTACCAAAAGGCTGCACCATAAAAAGGCATTTTTAATTTGAGCCGGCTTTGCTACGCGTGAAAGTAACAGACCGGCAAAGAAGGGGTACATGGTACGCGTTAACCCAATGCGTACCTGTTCCACGTTCAGTGTCCAGCCACCACTAACGTCGCCGTTTGTGATTGCTAAGTGTGCGAGTGCGATAGCAGCGATGCCCACGAAGATACTTAATGCCGTTTTGGAGAATTTCCTGATCCATACAGCATAAAGAATGTTGGCAATGTATTCAAAAAACAATGACCATCCCACGCTATTTAGCGGGTGCATTTCTTGCCAGCCACGTATATCAAGCGATAAAGGTACGGGCAGGATGGTATAACCGACCAGCATCACCAGCAGCATTTTCCACAGGGGAACAGTATGAATGAGCGGCCATAGTGTAGAATCCGTAAAATAAAATCCGATGGCGCCGAGGGTCATCCCCAAAACCACCATTGGCTGAAGGCGTTCAATCCGGCGTTTGAAAAAACCGCCAACAGTCATTTTATCCCAGCGGTCGTCGTAAGCATAGCCAATTACGAAACCTGATAATAAAAAGAAAAGATCAACAGCCAGGTAGCCGTGATTGACAAGTTTATCTAAATTACTGGTTGATAATGGCTCGCACAAGTGGAACGTTACAACGATTATGGCTGCAACACCGCGAAGGCCATCTAATATGGGATAGTGCGGCTTGGTGGCCAGTTCATTAGGATTCATTAATCACATTGGTTGTACACACGATGAATAAAACTGGCGCAAATTATAAAAAAACATGCATTGGTAGCCCTACAGTTTCAGACCAAAAACCGGGAAAAGTATTTGTATCGCTATTTTAAGTTAATTTTTGGCCGATGCTTCTTTTACCCTATAAAATTAGTGTTTGCATCAGCCTAAACAAATCAAAACAAATTGCCCACCAATTTTTAGGTGATAAAAGAAGCATCGCGTTAAGCACAAAAGAATAAGTTTAAACAAGTTCTATATTAATTTCTGTTGTTAAACCTTCAATCAAACAAATTTATCAAACCATTGCCCCTTTCATCAACAACAAAATAGAATCCACATATTCGCGGTTATTGGCCAGGCGCGGCACTTTGTGCTGGCCGCCCAATTTGCCTTTTTGTTTGAGCCATTTGTAAAAAGTACCGTCGGCAGCAATATGGACAAGCGGCCTTTTTAAAGCCATATCTTTAAACCGTTTGGCGTCATAATCTGAATTTACTTTGCGCAGGGTTTCGTCCAGCAAATCCACAAAACGTTCAAACTCGTCCGGTTTTTTTTCAAACTCGATGATCCATTCGTGCCCGCCGGCTTTGCTTCCGTCAAAATAAAGCGGTGCTGCGGTGTATTCCCTAATGATCGCGCCGGTTTGCGCACATGCTTCTTTTAATGCCCTTTCGCTGTTATCAATGATCACTTCTTCGCCAAAAGCATTGATAAAGTGTTTGGTGCGGCCGGTGATGCGGATGCGAAAAGGTGAAAGCGAAGTAAACTGAACGGTATCGCCAATCATGTAGCGCCACAAACCGGAATTGGTAGAAATGATCAAGGCATAGTTTTTACCGATTTCAACTTCGTGCAACAGCAGCGTTTTCGGGTTGTCATCAAACAAATTTTCAATCGGCAAAAATTCGTAGAAAACACCGTAATCCAACATCAGCAGCATTTCTTCCGAATCCGACTGGTCCTGAATCCCAAAAAAACCTTCCGAAGCATTGTACGTTTCCATGTAATACATTGCATCACTTGGAACCAGCTTTTTAAAATGATCACGGTAAGGCGTGAAAGAAACCGCACCGTGAACATATAGTTCAAGGTTTGGCCAGATTTCCAACAAGTTGTCTTTCCCGGTCAGTTCCAGTAACCGTTTTGCTAAAACAATGTTCCAGGTTGGCACGCCACTAATGGCTGTTACATTGACCAATTTGGTGATGTTGGCAATCTTATCAATCTTCTCTTCATAGTTCTCAATCAGTGTAATGGCGAGTTCCGGTGTCCGGTAAAACTCTGCCCAAAGCGGCAGGTTTTTCAGGAGAACAGCAGAAAGATCGCCATAATAAGAATCAGTATTAAGTTGATTGATTTGATGGCTTCCGCCTAAAACCAGCGTTTTGCCGGTAAATAATTTAGCTTCCGGTTGGTTGTTGCAATACAGCGTAATCATGTCTTTGCCGCCTTTAAAATGGCATTCTTCCATCGCTTCTTCGCTTACCGGAATAAATTTGCTGCGATCACTCGTTGTGCCGGATGATTTGGCAAACCATTTAATTTCTGAAGGCCAAAGCACGTTTTGCTCGCCTTTCATCATCCGTTCAATGTAAGGTTTTAACGTATCGTAAGTTTGGATCGGGAAACGCTGCCGGAAATCATCCGCGTTTTCGATACTTTTATAACCGTACTTTTTGCCCCATTCGGTATTTTCGGCACTCGTAATTAAGTTTTCAAACCATTCTTCCTGCACCTCATTTGGATATTTGATAAAAAGCTCGATCTGGTGCATCCGCTTTTTCATGATCCAGGTGACCAACGAATTAATGAAAGTCATAAGGCTTTAGGCGAAAGTTTTTCTTTTTAAAACGAAGTTGGAACCCAGATATAATTTGCGCACAATCGGGTCTTCTGCCAGCACTTCCGGTTCGCCGTAGCGTAAAATCTTGCCTTCAAAAAGCAGGTAAGCACGGTCTGTAATGGATAAAGTTTCCTGCACATTATGGTCGGTAATTAAAATCCCGATGTTGCGCGTTCGTAATTTGGCCACCATAAATTGGATTTCTTCCACCGCAATCGGGTCAACGCCGGCAAAAGGCTCGTCCAGCAAAATAAATTTAGGTTCGGCAGCCAAAGCGCGTGCAATTTCAGTACGGCGGCGTTCTCCGCCAGAAAGCAAATCGCCGCGGTTTTTACGCACTTTTTGCAAGCTGAATTCGTCAATCAGTTCTTCCAGCTTGTCTTTTTGCTCGGTTTGGTTCATCCTGCCCATTTCCAACACCGCTTTGATGTTGTCTTCTACCGAAAGCTTGCGAAACACAGAAGCTTCCTGCGCCAAATAGCCAATTCCTTTTTGTGCGCGTCGGTACATCGGCGCGTCGGTGATGTCTTCGTCTTCCAGAAAAATCTTTCCTTCGTTCGGCTTGATCAAACCCACAATCATGTAAAAAGATGTGGTTTTTCCGGCACCGTTTGGCCCCAGCAAACCTACAATTTCGCCTTGCTGCACATCAAAAGTTACATCGTTTACAACGGTGCGCTGCTTGTATTTTTTAATTAAATTTTCTGCCCTTAAAATCATGTTTTATGCTGATGCTGTATCTTCAAACCGAATCCCTTTTACATTTAACTGCAGGGTTTTCTGTTCGCGCCAAACGTTTTCTTCGATGGTATAACAAATATCAAACGGCATACTGTTTTTAATGGCATAAATATAGTCGCCCATACCAAAACCAATACAGTTAAAAATTGCAGAACCTTGCTGCGCCACGCAAAATTTAAGGTGTTTTTCGCCCACCAGGTTTATATTGCCGCTAACATACACATTTTTGGTTAGGAAAACCGGTGTCATGTTTTCCGGGCCGAAAGGTGCAAACTGGTTTAAAATCCGTACAAAACGTGGTGTGATTTGGTTTAAATTGATTTCCGCATCAATCCTAATACGCTGAACCAATTGCTCTTCGGTAATTGCGGAAGAAACAACCTGCTCAAAACGTTCGCTAAAAGCCGTTACGTTTTCGGGCAGCAGCGTTAAACCGGCCGCATATTTATGTCCGCCAAACTGCAACAGCAAATCGCTGCATCCGCACAAAGCTTCGTACAAATCAAACCCGTAGACAGAACGCGCCGAACCGGTAACGTGGCCATTGCTTTTGGTCAATACAACGGTTGGCCGGTAATATTTTTCGGTTAAGCGCGAAGCCACAATCCCAATCACGCCTTTGTGCCAGTTTTCCTGAAAAACGACGGTAGAACGGCGGTTGATGAGCAGCGGGTTTTGGTCAATTATATTCAAAGCCTGGCCGGTAATGCTCAGGTCATGCTCTTTTCGTTCGGTATTTTTCAGGTTAATGGATTCGCCGAAATCAAAAGCCGAAACCGAACAATCCGCAATCAACAAGTTAACGGCGTGTTTGGCATCATCAATCCGGCCGGCGGCGTTAATGCGCGGGCCGATGGTAAAAACGAGATCAGAAACGGTATAATTTTCCGCTTTTCCGGCAACATTCATCAAAGCTTTTAAACCGATGGAAGGATTGGTGTTGATTTTTTCGAGGCCAAAAGCAGTAAGCGTGCGGTTTTCGCCGTTGATGTGAACGAGATCGCAGGCAATACTTACGGCAACTAAATCTAAATAACAGCTCACTTCTTCAAAAGGAATATCGTTTTTCTCGGCGTAAGCCTGGATCAGTTTAAAACCGATGCCGCAGCCAGACAATTCTTTGTAAGGATAGCTGCAATCGCTCCTTTTCGGATCTAAAACGGCAACGGCTTGCGGCAGTTTTTCGCCCGGCAAATGGTGGTCGCAAATGATAAAGTCAATGCTTCTTTTACCGGCATAATTTACTTTTTCTACCGATTTAATGCCGCAATCTAAAGCGATAATCAAACTGAAATTATTTTCGGCGGCAAAATTAATCCCGGCGGTAGAAATGCCGTAACCTTCGGAATACCGGTTTGGAATGTAAAAGGAAATATTTTTGTAACGCTTCTTAAAAAACTGATACACAACAGAAACGGCCGTGGTTCCGTCCACATCGTAATCGCCATAAATTAATATTTTTTCCTGATTTTGGATAGCTTTTTCAATCCGCAGAACTGCTTTTTCCATATCCAGCATCAAAAACGGATCGTGCAGATGGCCTAAACTTGGTCGGAAAAAATACCTGGCTTCTTCAAAAGTAGTAATGCCGCGCTGTACCAGCAAATTGCTCAATACTTCGTTTACCTGCAAAGTTTCTGCCAAAGCCAAAACCTGTTCGCGGTTTCCCTCCTGCTCCAAAACCCATCGCTTTTGCATATCTTTAAAAAAGTTTAAACAGTAAAGATAGTTATTGACTTATCATTAAATAAGTTTAAACTGATTTTAGCATTGCTATGAATATTTATGCGTTGGGCGAAGGTTCTTTTTCTGTTGATTCTACCAAAAAATTCGTTCCTTTTAACCCGCTTACCGATAATCCGACAGACCGAAAAGGTTCTATTTTTATCCACGTCCAACCATTTCTGCTCAAAACGGAAACGGATTTGATTTTGATGGATGCCGGTTTAGGTTTCAAAAACCCGAACGGCGAACTGATGCTGCATGACAATATTAGAAATGCGGGATTTGAGCCGGAAGAGGTTACGCTGGTTTTGATGTCGCATTTGCATTACGACCATACCGGCGGTTTGGTGATGGAACGAAACGGGCGAATGGAACCCTCTTTTCCGGATGCAGAACACGTCATCCAGCGCGGCGAATGGGAATTTGCTTTTTCCGGAAAATCAACTTCTTACCGGCAACCAATTTTTGAAGTGCTGCAACGATCAGCCAACGTAACTTTGGTGGAAGGCAGCGGCAATTTCAGGAACGGGATTAATTACGAACTGACCGGCGGCCATTGCCCGTTTCACCAGGTTTTTAAAGTTGAGTCGGCGGGAGAAATTTATTTTTTTGGCGGCGATGTTTTACCGGAACCGGAACAATTAATCAGAAGGTTTGCTGCAAAATATGATTTTGACGGAAGAAAATCAATGGAACTGCGCGATCGTTTTGGCAAGCAAGCGGCCGAAGAAAATTGGATATGCTGTTTTTACCATGCAAAAAACCTTGCCATTGGCAAGGTTACAGACAATAACGGGTTTTCGGTGAAAACGCTTGACAGTTAGCCGACGTGTACTTTTGCGCCGCCAAATACTTCTTTTATAGACTCTATGTTGAGCGGTTTGGATATAAAGTTGGCTACAGAACTAAATGACCTGGCTTTTTCAATATCATTACTAAAAACAGACGAGGACAAGATGTAAATCGTAATCCTTTTATCGGGGTCTAAATTCGAGGATTTATATTCTTCCAGAAATTCCCAGCCATTCATAATCGGCATATTAATGTCCAGCAAAATATAATCAGGAACTTGCTCCGGATGGTTATTAAATATATCCTTTAACCGGTTTATTGCCAGACGGCCATTCAAATAAGTTGAAATCTCTGCATCGGCAAATCCCTTCCTGATCAGTTTAACGGTAATGAAATTATTTATCTCATCATCGTCAACCAGCATAATATTGACAGGCTTCTGATTCACATTCATATAAGTTTGTACGAAAGTAAAAGCGTGAAAGTTCGGTACATGCATAATAAATTTTTTAGCACCTTAATAAAATTACAATCTCATGCGGCACGAAACGGCTTTCTTTAGACTATAGAAAAATAACGTGCGCATAATATCCTATAAAAGATATTAATAGTGTTACGCTGAAATTAGAAAAGCAGATTTTTTTGCAGTTCTAAATGACTTTCACATTACAATTATACATTTATTCGGTCAAACTTTCTTCAAAAGCATAACTTTCCAAAGGCGGGCAGGCACAAATTAAAGTACGGTCGCCGTGTGTATCGTTCACCCGACCCACAGAAGGCCAGAATTTAAAAGCAGCAACATAAGGCAGCGGGAAAGCCGCTTTCTGCCGTGTGTACGGATGCTCCCATTCATTATCTGTAACTTCGGCAGCCGTGTGCGGGGCATTTTTTAGCGGGTTGTTTGCTTTATCAGAAATACCGTTTGCCACATCTTCAATTTCGTTCCGGATAGAAACCATCGCATCACAAAACCGGTCAAGTTCGTGCTTTGGCTCTGATTCTGTCGGTTCCACCATCACCGTTCCAGCAACCGGGAAAGAAACGGTTGGCGCATGGAAACCGTAATCCATCAATCGCTTGGCGATATCGGTAACTTCGATGCCAAAGTTTTTAAAAGCGCGGCAATCCAAAATCATTTCGTGTGCGCACCTTCCATTTGTACCGGCATACAAAACCGGGTAATGTTTTTCTAAACGGGCTTTGATATAATTGGCGTTCAAAATAGCGTAACGCGTTGCATCCGTTAAACCCTGGCTGCCCATCATGGCAATATAAGCGTGAGAAATCAGCAAAATAGAAGCCGAACCCCAGGGAGCTGCCGAAACTGCCGGAATAGATTTTCCCTGTTCAATATCAACCATCGCATGGCCTGGCAGAAACTGCACCAAATGTTTGGCTA
Source organism: uncultured Sphingobacteriaceae bacterium (assembly GCA_964244955.1). Taxonomy (GTDB): domain Bacteria; phylum Bacteroidota; class Bacteroidia; order Sphingobacteriales; family Sphingobacteriaceae; genus Mucilaginibacter_A. The sequence goes on from CAXTKQ010000002.1 coordinate 82,950, forward strand.
CACCGATCGGGCCCATACCCGGCCCGCCGCCGCCATGCGGAATGCAAAAGGTTTTGTGCAGGTTGAGGTGGCAAACATCGGCACCAATATTGGCCGGACTGGTTAAACCAACTTGTGCATTCATGTTGGCACCGTCCATGTAAACCTGGCCGCCGTGCTGATGGATAATATTACAAATTTCGATGATAGATTCTTCAAAAACACCATGCGTTGATGGATAAGTAACCATCAAACAAGAAAGCTCATGGCTGTATTGTTCGGCTTTCGCTTTCAAATCGGCAACGTCAATGTTTCCGTTGTCATCACATTTTACAACGATGATTTTCATGCCTGCCATGGCTGCCGAAGCCGGGTTTGTTCCATGTGCCGAAGAAGGGATCAATGCAATATTTCGGTGGTGGTCGCCATTAGCCTGATGATAAGCACGGATCACCAGCAAACCGGCATATTCGCCTTGCGCTCCGGCATTTGGCTGTAAACTCATGGCTGCAAAACCGGTAATTTCGCTCAGCCATTGGTTCAACTCATCAAAAATTTGCATGTAGCCGCCAACCTGGTCGGTTGGTGCAAAAGGGTGCATTTTGCTAAATTCCGGCCAAGTAACCGGAACCATTTCTGATGTGGCATTCAACTTCATGGTACACGAACCCAAAGGGATCATCGAATTGCATAAAGAAAGGTCTTTTGCTTCCAGCAATTTGATATAACGCAGCATTTCATGTTCAGAATGATGCGTGCTGAAAACCGGATGGTTTAAAAACTTGGAAGTGCGCTGCAGTTCGGTTGGGATTGGCGTTTGCAATGCTTCTTTTATCGCCTCAAAATTGGTATCGGCCAAAGTTTTTCCTTTGGCCTTGGCAAAGATTTTAACTATGGTTTGGATATCTTGCGCAGCAGTCGTTTCATCCAAAGCGATAGAAACCTCAGAACCTTGATAATAAAAGTTCATTTCGTTATTCAAAGCTTCGGCATGAATGGTATTGACAACCTGACCGGCATCAAAAGTTAAAGTATCAAAATAAAGCTGATTCTTTTGTTCGTAACCTAAAGCTTTTAAAGATTCAGAAAGTAAAACAGCCAAACCATGAATCCGTTCTGCAATCAGTTTTAAACCTTCAGAACCGTGATAAGCTGCATACATTCCGGCCATAATGGCCAACAAAGCTTGCGCTGTGCAAATATTCGATGTTGCTTTGTCCCTGCGGATGTGCTGCTCGCGGGTTTGCAAAGCCATACGCAAAGCATAATTGCCGGCACTGTCAATCGTAACGCCAATAATCCGGCCGGGAATGCTTCTTTTATAGGCATCTTTTGTAGCAAAAAAAGCAGCGTGCGGGCCGCCAAAACCCATCGGCACACCAAAACGCTGTGTTGTGCCAACCACTACATCTGCGCCCCACTCGCCCGGAGGCGTAAGCAGCACCAAACTCATCAAATCGGCAACAACCGTTAGTTTTATATTTTTTTGGTGAAGCAAATCGGCAAAACTGCGGTAATCGTAAACTTCGCCGTTTGATGCCGGATATTGAACGATGGCACCAAAAAAGCTGTCGTCTAAGTCAGCAGTTTCATGGTTGCCGATCACCAATTCCAAATCCAAAGGCTGGGAACGGGTTTTTAAAATATCGATGGTTTGCGGAAAAACTTCTTCCGACACAAAATACTTTTTGGCTTTGGCATTTTTGCGCAAACTGTATTGCATAAACATCGCTTCGGCAGCGGCCGTGCCTTCATCCAGCAAAGAAGCGTTGGCAATTTCCATTCCGGTCAAATCAATCACCATCGTTTGGAAATTCAGCAAAGCCTGCAAACGGCCTTGCGCAATCTCGGCCTGGTAAGGCGTGTATTGCGTGTACCAGCCCGGGTTTTCCAAAATATTGCGCTGGATAACGCCGGGAACAATGACATCGTAATAACCTTTTCCGATAAAAGATTTAAAAACTTTATTTTTTGAAGCCGTAATTTTAAGGTCGTTTAGGTAATCAAACTCACTTTTTGCGGCAGGTAAATGAAGCGGATTTTCAAGCCGGATAGCTGCGGGAATAGTCTGATCAATTAGTTCATCAACCGAAGCAACGCCAATTTGCTGCAACATAGATTGGGTTTCAGTTTGATCGGGGGCGATATGGCGGTGCTGAAATTTTTCCTGGTAATCAATATTTAACTTCATGAAGTTTGCTGGATGAATTAAAGGCGCAAAGGTAAGGTTTTGGCTTTTGATGGTCAATGTTTTGTGTAAAGTTACAGGAGGTTTACACGGTTAATTCAAATGCTTCTTTTAGCACTATTTTTTATGCTAAAAAGAAAAACCCCTTGTACACCAATTTTATAGGGATAAAAGAAGCATTTGCAAAAAACCTATTTTAAACAGCGCAAGTACATCTGTACCGTATTTTCCAAACCCAAATACAAAGCATCCGCAATTAAAGCATGGCCAATACTTACCTCCAGCAAACCGGAAATATTTTGGGCGAAGTATTTTAAATTGTGCAAATCCAGATCGTGGCCAGCGTTTAAGCCCAAACCTAATTCCACCGCTTTTTCGGCAGCTTTTATGTAAGGTGCAATTGCTTGTTCTTTGTTTTGGTGATAGCGGGAAGCATAAGCTTCGGTGTACAATTCAATCCGGTCTGTTCCGGTTGTTGCGGCCGCTTCCACCATTTCTTCAACCGGATCAACAAAAATGGAAACACGGATATTTTCTGCCTTAAAAACAGCAATAATTTCGCGTAAATAATCTTGGTTTTTAACCGTGTCCCAGCCGTGGTTGGAAGTGATCTGCCCTAAAACATCGGGCACCAAAGTAACTTGTGCCGGTTTGTTGGCTAGCACCAAATCAACAAATTTTTGTTCCTGGCAGTTTCCTTCAATGTTAAATTCGGTTTTGATAACTTTTTTCAGGTCAAACACATCCTGGTAGCGGATATGGCGTTCATCAGGCCGAGGATGTACCGTGATTCCCTCGGCACCAAAACGTTCGCAATCCAAAGCTACTTTTACCAAATCAGGGTTGTTGCCGCCCCGCGAATTGCGCAGGGTTGCGATTTTGTTGATGTTTACGGATAGGTGCGTCATGCTGGTAAAAGTATGGATTTAAGGAAGATGTTTGGAGGCGATGCTGTTTTTATCGCTTAAAAATCCATGTCGTTTTATTCTTTCAAAATAAACTATCGTTTTTGATTACGCTTCAAACACCAACTTCCTTATTTCATCCCCGCCGTATAATTCTGCTTCACGCTAAATTTAAAATACTGGCTTCCTGCTTCGCCTGTTGCGGTGATGCCTTGCAGTACGCCGATGTAGTTTCCGCTTCTATCAGAAGTATAAAAATTTACCTGCGTTTTTCCTTGTGCATTGGTAGAAACGGCAGGCGACCAGTAAAGCACATTCCTGAAATCGGGAAGGCGGCTGGCCATTTGCTGGTTGGTTTCGTACACGGGCGAATAAAATTCGCGCTCCAGTTGCATGCCTTCGTAATCCACAATAACCGCATGAGGATCAAACTCGTACCCGCCCAAATCGCCTTTGTAAGTTGTTAGGTTTACTATTCCTTCAAACTCGGTTGACTGCCAGAAATACTGGCTTTTAACCAGTTCCAGCTTTCGTATTTTCAGCGGGTCTATCGCCATTACTTTATCCATGTTAAAAACCGGGACGCCATCCAGCATCACCAGCGGGTCTCCGCTTAACATTGCCTTTTCGCTAATAATCCTGATATGAAACCGCTTTTGTTGTTTTACCACAATCAATGATCTTATATATTCGCGCAAAACTTCTTCCATCGTGGTAAACCGGGTATAATCATCCAATTTGTAGGGAAAAAATGATTTGCCGTAAAAAGCACTGCTGTCAATTTTCGGATTGTAAAACTGCTTCAATTGATTTCCGGCATACAGGTTTTGGACTTGCATATCCAAACTCCGCGCTTTAAGTGCATTTTGCATTTGGCCGGTTAAAGTAAAAACCGGCAAAGTACTTTTGGAAAATTTTTCGGAAAAAGGGCTTAAAATATCAATGCGGTAAGTGCTGTCTTTTTCAGTATTGGTTTGCACCACGATTTCTCCCGGCCCATAAAAATCTTTTGTATTGAAGATCAGTTTGCCTGTAGAATCGCTTTTAGCAGTATATAATTGCACACGTTTTCCCGGCACGGCAAAATAAGCGGTAATGTTTTTTTCAGGTTGGTTTGTAGCGATACCGGTTAATTTGGCAGTAACCAAATGGCCGGTATATTCGGGAAGAAATGAAAATGAAGGATTTGGGTTTTTTAATATCTCTTCCCATTTAAACCTGCTCCAACCTTGCGAAAGCATCAAATTATCCACGGCCTGGTCTGCCTCTGCATCTTTGTTTTTAAAATAATAATCAGGCGATTCGATGTTGCCTTTCAAATCAAAAGTGAGCCACAAATAGTTAACAATGTCGCCTGGTTCTGCAGTTTGAAGCGAATCTATTTGATAAACCGACATAGACAAATCAGAAACCAAAGGCTGGCCTTGCAAATCTTTAACCGAAATATCAACGTTAACCTTTTTTCTTACACCATATTGTTCCTGATTTGGGTTAGAAGCAATCACAACTTTTTGTGCCGGGCGTTTAAAATAAAGCCTTTCGCAAACTGGTTTTCTGTCGCTGTTAAATACCGTTAAATGAGATATGCCTTCGCCCAATATATTTTTATCAATTAAAAATTTGGCCGTTCCGTTTATCAAAGCTGCACTTTGTATTGATTTAGAAGTACTTTTGGTATGTGCAAACAAATACACTTCGCCTTGGCCAACATTGCTGTTTACCGTTACGGCTAATTGGTTTGCATTGTCTGCCAATTGCATCACAAAACCCTGATCAAATATTGCAGGCAGTTCTTTTACAATGGGTTTATTTTCCGTATTGATATAAACTAAAGCTTTGTAAGTATCTTTTAAATTGGGTTTGAAACTAAAATTGCCGATGCCAAATTTTAACGGGCGAAACCTGGCAATTGTATCGTTGTGCTGATTGATAATTGCACCCCTAAAATTTACGCCTTTTCCATCCTGCCCAACAACTTTAAATGCAACTTTGCTGGTTAAGCCGTTCACCAAGTTTCCGCCTTCCGGAAAAAACTGAATATCATAAGTTGGCTTTGATTTGTTTGCAATTATTTCAGGGGATTTTAAAGGATTGATGATGGTTATGTTTTTTTCAAAATAGTTGTCCGCGCTAAAATTTTTCATCCAATTGGTGTAAGCCCGCAACTTATAATTGCCGCTGTTTACAGAAACCGGAATGTAAACCGAACCATTTCCGCTGCCGGTTCCTTTTAAAGCAACTTTGGCTTGTATCACCGGGATTTGGTTATTGTCCAGCACTTCTACATAAGCCACTTTGCTGATATTGATCGGTTTATTGTTTGCGGCATCAACATTGTAAATTTTGAACCACAAAATTTCACCGGTTAAATAAGTGCTTTTATCGGTATGCACAAATAGCTTTTCCTGGAAAGTGTTTTGCTGATAAGCCTCAAAACGGTTTTGAATTGCAGTTGCGGTTTGAGCATTACTTTTAAAGGAAAGGATCAGCAATAGCACAAAATTGAATAGTAGCTTTTTCATTTTTGAGAACTTGTTTTGGTTTTAATCAGCTTGTTTGTAATGCTTCTTTTACCGTATAAAAATCATTGAACATTTTTCTTATTGAACAATTAAAGCAGACACTGATTTTATAGGGTAAAAAAAGCATTGTTGTTTTATTAATATTTTAAACCTTTTTAATTTTAAATATTTACCAAAAAGCTGGTTGTTTAATGCTGCCTCTTAAAGTACAATCTACACATTCCGGAGTTGAGGCCAAAGTGCCAACTGTATTTCCATTCTTATCAACTGCAGACCCTATTGGTATTAAAAGCGGACGTCCATTGTGAAATTTAAAGGCTTCAGCAGCATCAGCAAGTGTTTTAATAGTATCCGCTGTACAGTTAGTGTAAAAAGGTATAGTACCCCAGGCAGGCAGTTTACTGTTATCAATAAAAATCCTTTTTGTACTAACTGTACTAACGCTAACATAGCCAATAACAGGCTCGGTACTAACCGTGATGCAATGTATATTGCCCACTAATTGAGAAGGCTGCGCATCAAAGATACTTCCTAATTGTTCTGTGTTCTTTCTCAGGTTTTGCCAGAAATTATAAGCATTACTTGTTAAGGCATATTGTTTAAGCAAGATGCTATATCGAACGGCTATTTTTTCGGAAGTTGAAGGAATAAAGGTTATGGGATTCCCTGAAATTACATCCTGCACCAGCTTAGTTGACGAATTCAATAGTACATTGCTTGAAGTATCGTTGCCCCAACAAGTATAAATAAACTCATTTTTAAGCCGGGGCCTAACAGTGCCAACATCATAAATAGCTTCAGAGAAATAATTAGGATGAAACTCCCAAGTTTCATTATATAACCATCTGTAGTAGCGGGTATTATTTGTTACATCATGTGTCGCCGAAGTAATTTGCAGCCCTCCACTTTGGATAATATAATTAAGGCTGTCAATTGGCGGCGTTATTTTTGCATCTTCAAAATCAGAAAGATAAGTTTTACCATTTTGCAAAACAATACGCAAGCGATATTGCTTGCTGCCACTAAGGTTTAACCCGGGAAAAGCATATTTTCCATTCCCTATTTCAATTAAAGGATAAGTGCTATTTTGTTGGCTTCCTTCAACAACCAGTGCGGCTTTTAGTACCGGTCTTACTCCTTTAACCCCAATATTTGTTGTGCTTGATAAATTAATTATAGTTGAGTCTGAGCCGGGATCAATCACGCCTTCCACCACCAGATAACTACTGGGCGCAGTTACCGCCGGAGGATTATAAGGTTTTTTACAACTAAGATTTAAACTTAGAATAAACAGCCATAAAAGAAGCATCTTACTTTTCATAAATTTAAAATCTGATGTTATAGTTTACAAAAGGGATTGGTTGGGCAAATATGGACAACTGGTAACCGTTGATCGCGCCGCCCTGCTCCGTAAAATAAGTAGAATAAGCGTTTTGACGGCCGGTCAAATTATAAACACCAATCGTCCAGGAGTTGTGCGTGCGCTGGTGCACCTTATGGTTGCCTTCTATGTTCATCGAAAAGTCCGTCCGGAAATAATCTGGTATTCGGTATTGGTTCCGGTCCGAATAATAAACCCTTTCGGCACCAGCATAATTATACTTGGCAATCGGCAAAGTAATTGGGCGGCCGGTACTGTAAGTTGCATTTAAAGAAAAACTGAAGCGGTGCGACAAACGGTAATTGCCGGTAAAGTTGAAACTATGCGGCTTGTCAAAATTGGCCGGATAGTAATTGCCTTTGTTGATCAAATCCCCCGCGTTCGGGTCATCTTGTTTTAAAAAAGTACGGGAGTAAGTATAACTCATCCAACCGTTTAGTTTCCCTGCCGTTTTTCGCAGTAAAAATTCTGCGCCGTAAGCCTTTCCTTGTGTGTTAATCACATCTGTTTCAACATGATGGTTCAAAACCAACGTGGCACCGCTTTTATAATCCAGGTAATCCTTCAACCTTTTATAATACACTTCCACAGAAAGCTCAATGGTATTTGCTTTTGTATTATGGTATAAACCTAAAGAAACCTGGTCGCCGTATTGCGGTTTGATGTTCGGATCGCTTAACTTCCAAACATCGGTAGGCGAAATAGCTGTGGTGTTTGAAAGCAAATGAATGTACTGCCTCAACGTATTGTAACCTGCTTTAATGGAGGAATTATCGCCTAAATTATACCTTACCGAAGCCCTGATTTCCGGGCCGTGATAAGTATTGATCACCTGATTCTTTTTATAAGTCGTGCTGTCAATCAGGTTCACACTTTCCCTCGGCAAGTTGGGCGCGTAATAATTAACCGTTTGCGGGCCCAAGTAATTGTACAAAGAATAACGCAAGCCAAAACTCACTAACAAATCAGGCGTGATGTCGTACTTATCGCCCAGATACAAGGCACTTTCTAAAGCCCTTTCTGCCGGTACAACATTTGGCACTACTAAAGATTTGCTTCCGTTTGGTTCAAAATCGCCGGGGTTTAGTTTGTACAAAATAGAACTCAGTCCAAAATCAACCGTGTTTTTTGGGTTGACGTAATACGTAAAGTCAGCTTTAAAATTGGTTTGGTTGATATCAAAACCCAGCTTATAAGCATTTACAGGATTATCAGAACTGGAAGTATTGTATTGATAATGATCATTTCCTGCCGTAAAAACACTATAAAACTTATTGCTGAAATTATGCTTCCACTTGATGTTGACATTGCTGTTGCTATAAGCATAAGCCGTATCGCTGTTTAACTTAAATTTATCATTGCTGAGGTAACTGGTGATGTAAATATTATTCCGGTCGTTGATCTGGTGGCTGATATCCAAATTTAAATCATAAAAAGAAGCCTGACTGTGTTTGTAGTCTTCGGGCAACAACTTCAACAACCAATCAGAATAAGTGGTCCGGCCGCCAAAAATAAAAGAAGTTTTATCCTTGATAATCGGGCCTTCAATATTTAACCTGCTGGTAAGCAAACCAATACCTGCCGAACCGGTAATGTTTTTCTTGTTTCCTTCGCGGTCGGTTACATCCAAAACGGAAGACAAACGGCCGCCGTATTTCTCCGGGATACTGCTTTTATACAACTGGATATCTTTAACAATATCAGGGTTGAAAGCGGAAAAGAAGCCGAAAAAATGCGCCGGGTTATAAATGGTGGCATCGTTCAACAAGATCAAATTTTGATCGGCAGCGCCGCCGCGAACATTAAACCCCGTAGTTGCTTCCCCAACCGATTGCACGCCGGGCAGCGTCAGGATCACCCGCAACACATCGGCTTCACCAAAAACTGCCGGCACTTGTTTGATCGCTTTGATGTCCAGCCGGTTTACGCCCAATTCCCCGCTCCGTACATTGGCTACTTTTTCCGCAGAAATCCGTACTTCTTTTAGTGAGGTAATTTGTTCCTGCATTTCAATATTCAGTTTTCCATTGCTGTACAACAGGATCTGCCTCCGTGTGTCGCGCATACCTAAACCCCGGATACTTAACGTTTGCCTGCCGCGCGGCAAAGTGAGGGAATAGTAACCAAACTGGTCTGTCGCAATTCCAATCTTAGAATCAACAACTTTGATACTTGCACCGATAACCGCCTCGCCCGATTTAATATCTTTTACATAACCGGCAAGCGTGGCCGTTCCCGATTTGATTTCGTTTGTTTTTATTCCAATTTCATACAATTTATTTTCCGTTGTTGCTTCCGGTATTTTTTTATCCTGATCGTTGGTATAATCTGTTATTGGAATTGTTTCATGCGGCACATCTCCTGCCTTTCCTTTAAAAAAACCGGCTGCCAGCGTTGTTTGTATTTCCCTTCCTTTAGTAAGGAAAACCTGCTGTTCAACGATGGCATAATGAAAATTTGTATTTCTAAAAGACCGATCTAAAATAGTTTGCAAAGGCACATTTACAACTTCCAAAGTAACTTTCAAACTGTCAAATTGCACTGGGTTGTAATAAAAATGATAGCCGCTTTTTGATTCCAATTCAGCAACAAACTGTTCCATGTTGGCTCCATGAAAATTGACGCTAAAAGTTTTTGCCGGTTGTTGTGCAAAAGCAACTTTTATAAGGATCAGCAGGAAAAAAACCAGGTAAAATTTTTTCATATCAGTTTGATAATTGGTCGTAATAAGCAGCAATTTTTACCAATGCCTGCTCCGGGTCTGCTTTATATTTAATACGGTTATCGCTGATAAAAAGCTGAACTTGCTTTTTCTTATCTTGCAAAGCTTTCAAAATTGACGGTATGCCGTTGATGTTATAATATTCCGCCCCTTTTTTCAGGTAAATTCCTTTTTTCCCTAGGCTAAAGTAACTTTCTAAATTTCCTGTTGTACCGGTCTGGATTGTTTTTGATGTTTTTGTTAAAACTTCTGTTTTCCCTTTGTACAATTGGTTGTATATGCCATTGCGGATGCTCGGATTGTTGAGGCTATCCACATTAACAGCTACAAAATGATGGCCGGATAAATTAAAATAATGCAATTTATCGCTTAATAAAATGTAACTGAAAGCTTTATTGTAATGTAGTACCACCACGCAATCTTTGTAAACATCGTACATCATCGGCACGTTGTTGTAGGTAACATCATCGTATTTTACCGATCCAAACTTCCAAACATTAACATCATCGTAATAAGCATTTCCCTTAATAAAAAAATTATACTGATCATATTCCGGCCCGTTGTACAACCTGGAATTTTCGCCGATGGCCGTAGTAAAATTTTGAATAACGTTGTTGATCTTTTGTTGCCCGGAAGAAGTATCCGGAACCAGGTTTTGCCCTTTTAAAGTTTCAACATAAACCATACTTATAAAAGATATGGCTATGAATTTTAAAATTTGACGGCTCATTTTTTAGGTAGATGGAGGCACGTAAGTTACAGTAATATCTTTTAATAATCAAACACTTGGAGCTTTTTTAAATTTTACCTGATAAAATTCCTATACTCCTTTTACTACCTAAAAATTGATGTGTTCTTGTCATGCCAAACTTGTTCCGGCACTCGTTTTTTTCACTGTTTTTTACCGATAAAAGAAGCATCTATCCAAATTGCGGCTATTAAACAGTAATTACAACCGAAAGGCAATGCCCGCAAACAAAGCATGGTCTGCTGCTTTTTGAAACCCAATATTAAAACCAATATCAAACATTACAGACTTGGAAACACCATATTGCAAAGCCGCATCAAAATAATTGTTGATGTTGTGTGCCTTGAAATTGTACTCGTAATAAGTTTCTAAAAAACCGTTTAAGTTTTTATTGAAAATTGGATGCCCGATATTGACAGATTGCAAAATTTGGTTGTGCAAACCATCGCCCACATCGTCTTTTAAACGGTCGCCTTCAATTTGCGCGCCCAATTGCCAGTCGTTTTTCAACTTAAACAAAACCGGTACAAGTATGCCGCCTTCATACTTGGAATTATCTTCATAATGGTTAGTTGGAAAAGTTAAATAAGGGATTACCGCCAGCGAAATATTGCCGTCATCGCCCAAAAAATTCTTCTTCAAACGGACGGTCAAATCACCAAAACCAGCATCTGTGGCTTTCTCGTGCGTGGCCAAATCTTCGTTGTGTTGATGG
>CAXTKQ010000003.1:0-8137 GCA_964244955.1 uncultured Sphingobacteriaceae bacterium
ACGGCATGGAAGGCACTTCGATTTCTTTTCCTTTGTTTATTTTGTATAGCATGACCATGTTTGGGAGCATTGGCGGCGGCTGGTTTCCGGCTTATTTCCTAAAAAAAGGGTACAATGCCTACGAGGGCCGCATGAAAGCCATGATGCTGATCGCTTTGTTTCCGTTGGTGATTTTGCTGGCCCAACCATTGGGGCATTATACGTATTGGGTCCCGGTAGTTTTAATCGGCATCGGGGCATCGGCGCACCAAGCATGGTCTGCAAATATTTTCACCACCGTTTCTGATATGTTCCCTAAAAAAGCCATCGGCTCGATCATCGGCATTGGCGGTATGGCTGGTGGTATTGGCGGCGTGATCGTGTCAAAAGTTGGCGGTGCCCTTTTCGATCATTACAAAGCATTGGGCCATATCCAAACTGGTTATACCATTATGTTTACTTATTGCGCTATTGCTTATATTATCGCTTGGACAATTATGAAAACACTGGTGCCGAAGTTTAGGCCAATCATAGATATTTAAAACACGTGTCCAAATTTATCCTTATAAAAGAAGCATCAGCTAAAGTACTTTTATCCATAACACGAACAACATGAATTTTAACAACAAAAGTTATGTGGTAAAAAAAGCATTGTATTAATCGCTTTGAAGAAGATTTCTCCCTTCGGGTCGAAATGACAAAAAAGATGAGACGCCATTAGAATCTACCGTAGCCCCAATTTTCCGAAAAAATAAGGCACCACTTCCGGATATAAAATTATGGTGATAAAAACACCATTGAGCGCACCGTAAAAGTGCGCATCGTGGTTGATGGTATCGGCTTGTTGGCGGCCGGCGTAAACACAATAAACCAGATACAAAACGCCAAACAAAATGGCCGGAATCGGAATCGGCAGCGGCAGGATCATCATTTTCGTCATTGGGTCGAACAAAATAAAACTGAAAACCACAGCCGAAACCGCACCGGAAGCGCCCAAAGTCCGGTACCAAAAATCGTCTTTGTGTTTTAAAACGGTTGGAATATCGCTTAAAACCAAACTCACTAAATACAAAACGGCAAACTGCCAATGGCCAATAATCCGCTCTAAATTAAAAGCAAAAAAGTAGTACGAAAGCATGTTGAAAAACAAATGCATCCAATCTTTATGGATCAAGCCGCTGGTTAAAAGCGTGTAAACGTTTTGTTTGCGGTAAACCTGGTGCGGGCTTAAAATCAGCCTTTCGTAAACCTGCGGGTTGGAAAAAGCCAGCAAACTGGTTAAAATAGTGATGACGAAAATAACGGTAGCTACCGGCGTTGTATAAAAATATTCGAGCATGTTAGTTTAAATTTAATTTGATTGGAGCAATGATCCGGCCAATGGGATAACGTAAATAAGTTGGCTCAAAGTAAGGGGAATTTTTGTAAACGAAGTTGAGCTGCGCCTCCGCACTTTTTGCCAGCTCCGGGTTTTTTGCTTTTTCGGCTTCCAGTTGCTGCTTTAGTTCCGGGTTTTTCTTTAACAAATCTGCCGCCACATCTTCAAAAACATAATCCGAAAAATGTTCTTTTTGGCCCAAAATGGAATCAAAAAAGTTCCAGGCAAAAAAAGAATCCACGCCTTGCGGTTCCAGCGTTTCTACAATATACCGGTTCAGCGGCTGGTCGCAATAAATCACCACATCGCCCTGATAAAATTTTACCGATGCTTCTTTTACCGATACTTTTTCATTGTTGTGCAAGTAATGCCCTTCAAACGGACGGGCAGGCGTTTTATAATCGGTTATCATATAAGTTTGAAGGGTTAAAGTCGTATCGGTTTTTAGGCGATGGGTTTTTACGCCGTTCCGTTCCATCAAATCAATCACTTTTCCCCAAGCTTGCGGAATGATGTAAGCGACAGGTTTATCTGCAAAAACCGTGGCTTTATACGTATTGTAATAGCGGATTTTTTTGGTGAAAGGCTTGCTGCGGTCGTAATAAAGGCGAGGCAAACCGCTGACTTCACTTGGTTTGTAACCGGCGGTAAAGCCTTTAAAAGTGATGGTATCGAAATGGCTTTTGTCCAGTTCCCAATCCAAAGCAAAGGTTTTTTGCGTTTTGGTTCCTTCGTCGGCCTGCAACTTTATTTTGCCGATAAAAACAGCATCGCGCTGCACAATGTCAATTAAATGCTGCATTAAATCATAAGTAGAAATTACGCGCGGCGCAAAAGCTTTCAGCATATGTGTTTCGGAAATGTAGCTGATGATGTTGTGCTGCGCCGTAAAACCGGAAGAATAACGCGGCGTTTCCAGAAAAGCCACAATGCCCGAATCCGGTGTTTCGCCTTCTGATTCTACGTAAGGCGTCATCTCGAAACCGCTTTTTTTCATGCGTAAAAACAGTTCGGGCGTTAAGGTTTTGCTGGTATAATCGGCCAAAATTGGGTTTTGCTTGTTGTGCTGCGTTTCGATCAGCGTCATCACGTATTGGTAGTCGGCACCGTCGCTGGTATGGTTGTCCAGAAAAACATCCGGTTTCCAAGTGTTTAAAATCTGCATAAAAGCCAAAGCGTTTTTAGAATCAGCTTTGATAAAATCGCGGTTCAAATCCAGGTTGCGGTAGTTGCCGCGGAAGCCGTAAGTTTTCGGCCCGTTTTGGTTGATGCGCGAAACGCCGCGGTTTAAACAGCCATCAATGTTATAAACCGCAATCAAACAAACCACCACGTTTGCCGGAAGCTGGTTCTTTTTCAGCAGATCACGCACCAGCATCATACTTGCATCAATGCCTTCCGGTTCGCCGGGATGGATGCCATTGTTAATCAAAATCACGCGTTTGTTTTGCTTTTTGATAATGGCCGGATCGAAGATTTTATCTTTTGAAAGTACGATCAGTTGCAGCGGTTTGCCAATATCAGTTGTGCCAATGTTATAAACTTTTAGCTGCTCGTATTGCTTATCCAACTGTTGGTAATAGTTTACAATTTGGGTATAATTGGCGGTGGTATTTTTCTGAGGGTCTTTTTCAAAAGGCGTGAGTTGTGCTTTTGAAGCAATTGCAACCAGCAAAAAACATAGTTGGAGCAAGAAAAATTTCATGCCGAAAAGATAGAAAAGAATTAGCAGGATGCTTCTTTTATCGGCCTTTTTTTGGCAAGGCTTCCTGTGCTTTTTTCGGCAGGCTTTTTACAATTAAGTTGTACGAATGGTCAATCATCTCCAGCAATTGCTTTTCGGTTAAGCTCCCATCAAAATAAACGGTGTTCCAATGGGTTTTGTTCATGTGATAACCGGGCTGCACTTCGCTGTAACTTTCTCTTAGTTCGATTGCTAAATCAGGATCGCATTTGACATTGAACCGGTTGGCTTCTTTTAACGAAACCAACAGAAACATCTTTCCGGCAACTTTAAAAACCAATGTGTCATCACCAAAAGGCATCGTTTCTTCCGTTGCTGGTTTTTGCAAACAATAATCGCGTAAAGTTTCAATGTTCATCGTACTTAAAACCTGCCGATTGGCTTTTTGTAGGAAACCGGGTTGCCAAAATTATATTTTACGCCGATACTGATCATCGAATAACGGTCAACATGGTTGTTTCTGAACATACTTGGCGGGTCATTGTAACCATCCAAGCCTTCGCCATAAACCAAATTCATTTGGTAGCCAAAGTTTAAACGGATGTGCGGTTCTTGATAATAATTAAAAAATTTCAGTTCGTAGCCAATCCGAAGCGGAACCATCAACTCTGTGCTCGAGTTTTCTCCCGGAAAAACATAACCGGGATTGTTCAAGCTGACCCGCTGCACAAAAGCCATGGAATTATGGATAACGCCAACGCCGGTGCCAACATAAATGTTCTTTAAAATGTTCAGCAAATCGCGGTATTGGTAATCAATAAACTCGCCGGCCTGGATATCGCCATATAAAATTGCAGCTTTATAATTGTTGACAAAAGCGCGGGTATCTTTATCTGTTTGCGGGTTTCCGCCGGCTAATTTTCCGGCCTGCAACTCTCCGGTGATGGTGATATAAGGCGAATAGTTGTAATTTAACGTACCGAAAATAGCTTCTTTGGTGATGTGCTGTGCCAAATCTGCATCGGCGCGAACAATGCCGCCGCCAATACCAACACTATAACTGGAGAAGTTATAACTAAGCTGGGCGAATGAAATTTTACTGCATAAAAACAGTATCGAGGTGAGGGCAGCGATTTTTTTCAAGGCATCAAAGTAAAGAAATCAATTTGATATCGCCCATTGTAAAACTATAATTTTTTACTTAATAGTTAAAACATGCCAACATGTATTGGTTTACGGTAAGATGTAACGCCACCAATCCCAATTTTGATCCCCAAAGTAACCTGCGAATACCAATCGCCGTAATGGCCGGATTTGATGCCATCCATGTTATCACCAGTAGAAAAATTTGCCTGGTAGCCAAAATCTATGCGAATTTGCGGCTCATCATAAGCATTGTAAATTTTGTATTCGTAACCAATCCTTACCGGGATAACCAGTTCGTTGCTTTTATCCAATCCGGCATAACTAAAATTCGGGTCTTTATAATCTTGGCGGTTGATGTAATCCATTTTGTTAAAGATCACGCCAACGCCGGTTCCGATATAAATATTTTTTGCCCCGTTCAGGATTTTGGTCAGGATCGGGATTGCACTAAAATCATCGCTGTAATTGATGAACTCGCCTAACTGCACATCACCATGAAAAATAATTGCCGTATATTTATTGCTTGACTGCTCTCCGTAATAAACCTTGCTGCTGTCGGCATTGCCGCTTGCCAACCTGCCGGCCTGGCCTTCCACGCTAAAAGTAACAAAAGGTGTAAAATGATAGTTTAGGTTGAGGTTAAAAGCAGCCTGGCTGTAGGCCTTGTTCAAATCGCCGTGTATTTTAACCGTGCTGATGCCCGCACCTAAACTAATTTGGTGGTAATTGTACCCGATCTGGGCAAAAACAGTGTAACTTGATACCACAAATGCAACCAATAGTAAGATCTTTTTCAAGCTTTTATATTTTTTAGTGAACAACAACCGAAGGACACGACTAAGTTTTACTTTTGAGGACCTGCAATCCAAAAATAGAATTATTAACTTATTATCAAAAATGTTTAACGATGAATGGTTCGCGTATGTTGCATTATACTGTACAAAATAGGTTTCTAAAATATGTTGCGGTTGATACCCAATCTGATGCAGTATCTCAAAGCACGCCTTCTACCGAAAAGCAAAAAAACCTGGGCAAAATTTTGGTGGAAGAATTATTGCAGATCGGTTTGCAGGATGCGCATCTGGACGAGTACGGCTATGTTTATGCAACCATTCCGGCCAATACTGCAAAAAAGGTTCCGGTAATTTGTTTTTGCTCGCACATGGATACTTCGCCGGACTGTAGCGGCGAAAATGTGAAACCGATTGTCCATCAAAATTACCAGGGACAGGATTTGGTTTTGCCCAATGACCCAACAATAATTATCCGCTTAAAAGAGCATCCCGATTTGCAGCACCAACTTGGCAACGATGTAATTACGGCAAGCGGTACTACATTGCTTGGCGCAGACAACAAAGCCGGGCTGGCCGCAATTGTGGATGCCTGCCAGCAATTGATGGATCATCCTGAAATAAAACACGGGGCGATCAAAATTTTATTTACGCCGGACGAAGAAATTGGCCGCGGCGTAGACAAAGCCGACATGAAAAAACTGGCGGCCGATTTTGGCTATACCGTAGATGGAGAATCGGCAGGGACGATAGAAAATGAAACTTTTTCGGCAGATGGCGCCAGGTTAATTATCAAAGGCGTGAGTGCGCACCCGGGTTTTGCCAAAGGAAAAATGCAAAGCGCCATTAAAATTGCCGGAAAAATTTTGGCCGGACTTCTCACAGAACTTTCACCGGAAAACACTGAAGGGAAACAAGGTTTTATCCATCCGGTTTCGGTCAACGGTTTTGTGGAAGAAGCCGTGATTGATTTTATCATCCGTGATTTTGAGGACGAAAAACTGAACGACCATGCCAACGTAATCCGGAAAATTGCAGAAGAAGTTTTACAAGGTTTCCCCGATGCTTCTTTTACCCTGCAAATTTCGGTACAATACCGCAACATGAAACACGTGCTGAGCCAGCATCCGCAGGTGGTTGAATATGGGATAGAAGCGATCAAAAGGGCAGGTTTACAGCCTCGTTTGCAAAGCATCCGCGGCGGAACGGACGGCTCGCGTTTATCTTTTATGGGTTTGCCTTGTGCCAATATTTTTGCCGGCGAACATGCTTTCCACAGCAAGCAGGAATGGGTTTCGGTACAGGATATGCAAAAAGCGGTAGATACAATTTTGAATTTATGCCAGATTTGGGAAGAAAAAAGTTGATAAAGTTTTGGTTTTATCAAACTGAACAATGAAAAAACACCGGTAAAAACAGTATGCTTCTTTTACCACCTAAAAATTTACTTGATGAAACTGATACGGTACGGCGAGGCCGGAAAAGAAAAAATCGGCGTTTTGATTGATGGTGTCCGTTACGATACTTCTGCCTACGGCGGAGATTACAACGAACAGTTTTTTGAAGACAATGGCCTGGCACGTTTGGAAGAATTTGTAAAAGCCAACCAAGGCAAACTGATTGCAATTGCAGCAACAGAACGCCTTTGCCCACCGGTTGCACGGCCTTCCAAAATTGTTTGTATCGGCTTAAACTACGCCAAACATGCGCAGGAAACGAACGCTAAAATTCCGGAAGAACCCATTATTTTCTTTAAATCTACCACGGCTTTGGTTGGCCCGAACGATGCCATCGTCATCCCCAAAAATTCGACCAAAACCGACTGGGAAGTAGAACTGGCTTTAGTGATCGGCAAAAAAGCAAGTTATGTAAATGAGGAAGAAGCTTTGGATTATGTGGCCGGTTATTGCCTGCACAACGATGTTTCCGAACGCGAATTTCAACTGGAGCGCGGTGGCACTTGGGACAAAGGCAAAGGCTGCGACACATTTGCGCCGCTTGGCCCGTTTTTGGCCACGCCCAATGAGATTGAAAACGTAAACAACCTGCGCTTATGGTTGAAACTGAACGGCGAAACGATGCAGGACGGCAATACCGACGATTTGATTTTCAGAATCCCAAAATTGGTTTCTTACATCAGCCAGTTTATGACGCTGCTGCCTGGCGATCTGATTTCTACCGGGACACCTGCCGGCGTTGGTTTGGGCTTCGATCCACCCGTTTATTTAAAGCCCGGCGATGTGCTTGAATTAGGTATGGATGGTTTGGGGGCAGCGCGGCAGGTGGTAAAAAGTTATGTCGGAAGTTGAAAGCTAATTTGTCATTCCGGTTTTAGGAGAAACCCTCTTTAAAGCAATTGATCTTTTTCGTTGAAAGAGGGTTTTTCTTCCTACGGATTGAAATGACAACAAACACACCAATTTTTACCCGATAAAAGAAGCATTACTGTCATTTCGACCAACGGGAGGAATCTTCTTTGAAGCGATAAAATTTTGTTGTTGAAATAAGATTTCTCTCTTCATTTCGAAATGACAAAACAAGAATTTGCACCCGAAACAAACACACCAGTTTTTACCCGATAAAAGAAGCATTAGTTTTTCCAGCGCAAGGTTTTGATCATCACATCAATATCCTGCTTTACAAAATCCAAAACCGGTTTGATGGAATCCTGCCGAGGAACTTCGTTGAAATACAAGGCGCCACGCAAATAATTTTTGGTGCTGTCGGTTAAGTAAAACTGGGCCGAAGAAGCCGCGTTGCCGTCAATCCGGTAATAAATGCCGTACATTTTGCGGTCGGGATAAGCAATCGTTCCTTCATCAATGGCCGTTGCTTTGATGGTGTGTTTAAAAGCAAACGTGTGCGCATCTTCAATCAGTTCGTTAAAAACTTTTTTTGAAGTCACCGGCATATAGCTTAAATGGAGCGTTCCTTTAAAATCCGGATATTCGATGTTGAACCAGCAAGGCTGCGCATTCCGGTTTTTATCCGGTTCGATATGTGCATAAACCGGATAAGAAAAAGTAAACGGACAACCGCTTTGATATTCCCGGTATTTTTTTTGGGGGAAAACAATACGAAAAAAACCGCGCGGCTTTGGCGTAAAATCATGGCTGTTGTTGCAGGAAAACAGGAAGATCAATCCGAAAGCAAAATAGA
>CAXTKQ010000003.1:8147-80580 GCA_964244955.1 uncultured Sphingobacteriaceae bacterium
ATGTTAGGGTTTTTTGTTCCAGATTTCCCACGATTTTTCTGCCTGTAAAAGAAGCATTTCGTAACCGTTTTTTATCGTTGCGCCCTGCGCTTCGCCTTTTTGCAAAAACATGGTTTTCTCCGGATTGTAAATTAAATCGTACAACAAATGCCGGCTGGTAATGGCTTCATAAGGGATTTTCGGAAAAGCACCGGTATCCGGCGAAGTGCCCAAAGGCGTAGTGTTGATGATCAAAGAATGTTCAGCCATCAGCTTCGGTGTTACCTGCTCGTACGAAATTTGGTTTGCTTTTGGCCTTCGTGATACGGTTTGGTACGCGATGCGCAGTTTTTTCAACACATACTTTACTGCTCGGGATGCGCCGCCATTGCCCAAAACCAACGCTTTTTTATGATGCGGTTCCAGCAAGGGTTTTAAGGAGTTTTCAAAACCATAAATATCAGTATTGTAGCCTTCCAGCCTAAAATCCTGGCCAACAAAACCTACTTCCCCGGAAAATGCAGTCGCAAGCGCGCTTTCTTCTACCACACGGATACAATTGATGGCTTCTACCTGCTTAGCTTCCTCGTCCATCCAATCCATGTAATATACAGCGCCAATCTTATGCGGAATGGTAACATTTAAGCCGCACAAACCCGGGTGTGCTTTTATAAACTCGGGGAAGTCGCTTAGGTTGTCAATCTCAAAAAGCTCATAAGTACTGTCCTCAATCTGCTCTTTTTCAAATTTTGCCTCGAAATATTTTTTGGAAAAAGAATGTGTTAGCGGGAAACCGATCAATCCGTATTTTTTCATCTTTCGCAATTGGAACGCCAATTTTTTGCCGATAAAAGAAGCATGGCTTTTATTGGTTTAAAAAGAAATCAAAAGTATCGCTGCGCAAACCTAAACGGATGGTTTCCAGCGGGATCACTTCTGCCGGCGCAATGTTTCCTAAGTTTACGTTCGCGCCAATCAATTTGATAAACCAAACCTGCTGCGCTTTTTGCGGCGCTTCCCAAATAATTTTTTCTTCGGGGATTTGAGTGAGGATTTCATCCACCAAACCTTGCCGCACTTCGCCCGAATCGCGGTAAATGCCTACATTTCCGCTTTCGCGTGCTTCGGCAATCACTTTCCAAGAACCGGCCTCCAGTTCGGCATCCATCAGTTTGATCCATTTGTAGGGCGCAAATATCTTTTCCACATCTTTAGAACCAACTTCAGAAATAACCGTTAACTGCTTGCTCAACTCGCGTATATAATTGCATTTCTCGTCGTGGTTAATGGTGATGGAACCATCCGAAACTTCGGCATAATCCATTTGGTATTTGTCCAGCGTGCGCCGGTAATCATCAAACTGGCCGCGGATGATAAAAGCTTCAAACAAAGTACCGCCAAAATAAACCGGAATGCCGGCATCGCGGTACAGCTTCAGCTTTTCGTTTAGGTTTGGGGTAACGTAAGAAGTTGCCCAGCCTAATTTAACAATATCAGTGTGCTGGCCGGAAACTTCCAGAAAATCTTCTACCTGCCGCAGGCTTAAGCCTTTGTCCATCACCATGGTAAAGCCTGATGAACGTGGTTTTTGTGTCCGCTCCGGGATATTACTAAGAGAATAATTCATTCAAAAATCAATCTTGGTCAAGAACCTGCTACAATCAGGTCCTTCTGTTGGCTACAAATGTAAAAAACAAAAGCTTGTTCTTTCATCAGCCTAAGCGCCTGTTTGAAATTTTGTTCCTGATGCTTCTTTTAGCACCTAAAATTTTATGCTTTCTTATAAAATACACACTGATTTTTATGTGCTAAAAGAAGCATTAGTTTAAGCAAGTTTTAAAAAGAATGGATCAATTGCGGTAAAAGCGGTTGATAATATCAACAATGGCTTTGTTTTCCTGCAACTGCGGCAAATATTCGAACAAAATGTAATGCTTTTCAGGATCGGTTGTTAAAGCAATTTCCAAGTATTTCAACGCTTCGTTGTATTCGCCTTTGGCAAAAAGGTAAGCCACCATTCGATAGAAAAGTTCGGCCGCATCCGGATTGTTTTTGATGGCTTCGGCTATCGTTTCAATGGCTGCGGTCAACTTGTGCTGTTCGTACAAAATGGAAGAATAATCCAGCCAGGCATCCACATCCAATGGATTGAGTTCGATCACTTTGGCATAAGCTTCTTCTGATTCCGGCAAATTGCCCAATTTATAATTGGCATCCGCAATGGCAAACCAGTAATCCGGATTGGTATTTTCCAACTCTAAAGCCCGTTTGTAGTAGCGCAAAGCTTCAAAATAACGTTCTTCAAAATCAAGCGTTACACCAATGCCAAACCAAGCATCGCCCATTTTGGCATCTTTACGAACTGCTTTTTTATAATAAGCACGCGCTTCGTCCATCCGTTCCAGTTTTTCGTAGCACTCGCCGATAGAACAATACGTATCCGCGCTGGCCGATTCGTACTCCAAAGTTTGCTTGTAAACTTCAATGGCTTCGGTGTATTTATCCAGGTTGATCAGCGCATTTCCTTTGTTAAAATAAGCGTAGGTAAAGCTTTCGTTGATCAAAATGGCATAATCGTAGGCATCAATCGCTTTTTCAAACAAACTGAGTTTGGTAAAAGCATTGCCCAAATTGTACCAGGCCGCGTAGCTGTAAGGCTCTTTATCAATGTATTGCTCGTAAAACTCCACGCTTTCGTTCTGGCGGTCCATCACATCATAACAAAAAGCCAGTTCGTACAAAGCGTCCTGGTTTTCCATGTTTTGTTCCAAACAAAGCTTCAGGTAAGTGATGGCATTGTCGTACTCGCCTTTGCTTTGGTAAACAAAAGCAATATGCAGCAAAATATCGTCGGTTTCTTCGGCCAGTGTCAAAGCTTTTTGGTAATTCTCCAATGCTTCTTCGTGGCGTTCCAAACTTTCAAATAAGTTGCCGCGGATGATGTAAACATCTGCTTCCGATGGCTCTAAGCTTTCTGCCTTGTCTAAAATAGCAAAAGCATCGGCCACTTGGTTGGTTACGATGAAAAGCTGTGCCTGTTTTATCAAAAACACAGCCGCAAACGGATGCTGGTTGCGCGCATAACCCACCACCTGCAAAGCCTTTACCGGGTCGTTTTTTTCAATGTAGAAATCAATAATATTTTCAAATACCTGCGCATCAAAAAAATACTGATCGTGATTGCGGATCATCTCCTCGTATCGTTCTACAGAAAACCGGGGATCTTCAGAGAAATTGTAATCAAATTCTTCTTCCATTCAATTTTATTAGCAGAACAATATTTATTTATAACACGAATGTAACAGCAATAAATTATAATTAAAACCAAGCCATACCTAAAAGTATTTTTGCTTCATTAAAAATGCTGTTACAAACACCTCATTTCGTGCAAAATGACCATTAACCGCTTTTGCAATTGCATTAATTTGTAGATTTGACAAAAGTAAGAAAAAGCATTTTCAATTAATTGTTGGCAGGATGACGTGTTGAAAAGTAAAACGTTAAAATAAGCTTTTTTGTATCAAAAGCTTATTCAAATTCCAGTACCTATTTCTCCGGGCAAATACTGTTTTTAGGCCGGTAAAATTGATAAAACCGGCCGAGTGATAAATCTAAAAAATTACAACATAAATTCATGAAGATTAGTTTTAAACCAACTGCATGGGCTGCAGTTGCCTTGTTTACCATAAACATTACCCAGGTTACCGCTCAGGAATTGACCGCTAAACCTGCCGATCCGCCAAAAAACTGGCATACGTTGGATTTAAAGCAGGACGGTTTCTTTGGCATCAGCTTAAACCAGGCCTACGATTTTTTGAAGGGCAAAAAAAGCAAAACGGTTGTGGTTGCCACTATTGACAGCGGGATTGATACTTTGCAAAAAGATTTGCGGCCAATTTTGTGGGTCAATACCAAAGAAAAGGCGGGCAATGGCAAAGACGATGACGGCAATGGCTACATAGACGATTTGCATGGCTGGAACTTTTTGGGCGGCCCGAACAACAAATGTGATGTAAACGAGACCACTGAAGAAGTGCGCGAGTATTTTAGGTTGAAAAACAAATACGCCAATATTACCACAGCCGCTGCTGCAAAAGACAAAGCAGAATATGCGTACTGGGTAAAAGTGAAAGACGTGCGTGATTCTACCGTAAGCAAATCCCAGGCAGAATTAGACCAATTGACACCTTTGATGAACGCTTTGGTTACCACAGATGCCTTTATCAAAAAATCGTTGAGCTTGAAAGCCGGGCAATCGTTCACCAAAAATGATCTGACCAAATTAGATGCAAAAAACGATACGCTGAGCAAGAGCAAATACATTTGGGGCTTGATTTTGCAGGATGCCGACAATGCCAAAACGGATACCAAAACCATTACGGAACTAAGCGAATACATCACGAAGCTGAACAATGATGTTAACCCGGATTTGGAGGCACGCAAACGTGTGGTTGGCGATAACCCGGACGACATCAACGATAAAAAATACGGCAGCAACCAGTTAAAGTTTGAAGATGCCTCGCATGGAACAGGCGTTGCCGGTTTAATTGGCGCCGTTCGTGGCAATGGTTATGGCATTGACGGTGTGGCCGACAACGTTAAAATTATGGCGATAAAAGCAGTACCAAACGGAGATGAGTACGACAAAGATATTGCAAACGCCATCCGTTATGCCGTTGATAATGGCGCAAAAGTGGTGAACATGAGTTTCGGCAAAAAAATCTCCCCGCATAAAAAGTGGGTGGACGATGCGATAAAATATGCTGCGGAAAAAGATGTGTTGCTGGTGCAGGCATCGGGAAACGATAACCAGAACGTGGATGTAAAACCGGAATTCCCGAACGATACTTTTTTGGATGGCACAACAACGGATAACCTGATCAGTGTTGGTGCTTCTGCGGCTTTGAACGACGAAAACCTGGCCGGTTCTTTCAGCAATTACGGTAAAAAAAGCGTGGATGTTTTTGCGCCGGGCGTAAAAGTAACCTCGATTGATAAAGATGCCGAGTTTAACACAGCCGACGGAACCAGTTTTGCTTCGCCGATTACGGCCGGCGTTGCCGCTTTGGTTTTAGAATATTATCCAACGCTTAGTGCCAGGCAGTTAAAAGAAGTGATTATTGCTTCGGCAAAACCATTAAACGGCACCAACGTGTTAAAACCTGGCAGTAAAGAAAAAGTTGATTTTACAACTTTAAGCAAGTCCGGCGGTATTGTAAATGCTTTGGAAGCCTTAAAAATAGCTTCTAAAATGAAAGGCGAACGGAAAAAATAATTTTTAACTGCCAAAAACAGCAAAGCCGTAATTGATGTAGTTACGGCTTTGCTGTTTTTGGCTCTTCTGTTTTTTCTTTTTCCCCGTCGTCGTCATCTTCCTCCAGGTTATATTCTTCCTTAATAATATCTAATTCCTCTTCGGTCAGTTTTTCAATGCCCAACCTTTTGTTGTTTCCTGATTCTAAGGCAAAAATAATTTCATCCAATTTAAGCTGCGTGGCTTTATCAGCTTTGTTCTGCCCTTTTTGGATGAGGAACAGCATCACAAAAGTAATGATGGAAGTAACCGTATTAAGGATCATTTGAGACCCTTCGGAGAAGTGTTCAAAATAACCGTAAACAATCCAAACAATCATCAAGCCGTTGGCAGTTAAAATCCCGGCGGTGCTTCCTGTCCAGCTAATTACGTTGGAGGTTACAGTTCCCCAAAAATCTTTTTTCATACAGCAATATTTAGTTGACCTGGTGTTTGTTAGTTAAACAAATAAAATTTTATAGGTTTAACAGCACACAAAGTTAATACGCAATGGCCATATATACGCTTGCAGAAATTAAACGGTCTGATTAATCAAGTATAATTTGCCTTTTGATGCTTTCTTCTAAAGATATAAACGTTTCTGTACGCTGGATGCCTGGCACGCTTTGGATCTGTTCGTTCAAAATTTCCCTTAAATGCGTGGTGTCCCGGCAAATGATTTTGGCAAAGATGCTCCAGCTCCCGGTGGTATAATGCAGTTCTACAATTTCGTTCACGGTTTTTAATTGTTTTACGGCTTCGTTGTACTGTGATCCTTTTTCAAGAAAAATCCCCAGAAAAGCACAAACATCATAACCTAATTTCTGTGGGTTGATTTCGAGGTTTGCGCCTTTGATAATGCCCAAATCTTCCAGTTTTTTCATCCGAACGTGGATAGTGCCGCCGGAAACGATCAATTCTTTGGCAATTTCGGTGTAAGGCGTAGTGGCGTTTTTCATCAGGATAGACAGGATCTGGATATCCAAATTATCAATTTCTGAATTATGAGGTTTTTTATGAGGCATAAATTTTGAAATGTGTAACGTTTCACAATTATAATTTAAATAAAAATAAAAATAAAATTATTTTGTTGAAATATTTGCAAGGAATTGATACATGCCTTAAATTTGTATCAAGCAATCAGAAAAACAACGTTCTTTAAATTGCTTAACAAGAAAATGTAGGATGGTGAAATTTGGCAGACACACCTCCTTGTCCCGGTGGCGAAGAACATGGGAAACCACGGCAACGTGATAACCACTTCGTGAAGGTTCGACCCCTTCTCCTACAGCCCTTCTCATAATTTAGGTTTATAATTGGTTAGTAAAAGCCCCTGCCCATCAGGGGCTTTGCTGTATAACAACAATTTTTTGCCGGTAAAAGAAGCATTGATGATTATTGACGGCAGATGGATTTGCGCTATGATCAAACTTTAATAAAACATAATGCTTCTTTTAGCACTAAAAAATTGGTGTTAAGTATTTTACTTTTAAAATAAAAAAGCTTCACCATTTTTTATGGCATAAAAGAAGCATCGCAATAACCGGTAAAATTTAAAGGAATATCAAAATTAAAAACACCAACCAAAAAAGCCCTGCGCAAAGGCAGGGCTTTTTTTGGTTGGTGCAATTGTATTATTGCTGTTTGTTTTTTGGCGAAAGGTCAAAAGGCACAACAACCTTAAAACTGATATTCCGGCCCATGTTAAAAATACCACGTTGTACGCCTGGAGGGGTAACCGGGTTGTCAAAATACTTCAGCCTGCTCATGTTGGATTGGTAGTTTACATTGGCCAGGTTTGTTCCTTCAACAAACAACTGCACAATGGTTTGGCCTTTGTTGTTCACTACGTTTCCGCCAATGCCGGCACTTAATAAATTATAACCGGCGGTATAAGTTTCTGTCCCGTAGGCAGAAAAGTACCGGTTTTGAGCGTTATAATGATCAAAGCCAACAAAAGCATACAAGCCTTTAAAGCTTTTTAGGCCTGCGTTAAAGCTTCCGCGCAGTTCAGAATGGGTATGCAAAGGAGGGATAAAAGGCAAATACTTTAAACTATCGGCAATTTGGCCACTATTGCCTAAATTCCTGCCGTAGGTTAAGGATATTGAATTTTCGAAATGCAGCCATGGCAAAGGATGGATGTCTAAACTAACTTCGCCGCCCTGGATGCGCGCCTTGCTTTGCACATAAGTAAAAATATTATATAATGGAAATGCTGGGTTAACTGCAGGCGAGCCATCAGGGTTTAGCAATTGCTGTTGGAAAATATAATTTTGAAGATGGTTGTTAAAAAGCTCGACACTGGCAGAAATACTTGGCAACGTAAGAAAAGCGCCAATGTCTTCCTGCACGCTAAACTCCGGCTTAAAATTACTGTTGCCCACATGATAAATTTGTGAGCCCGGATCAGGCCCGTTGGCAGAAAGTTCGGCAATACTTGGCGCCCTAAAACCACGGGCAATGTTTGCTTTTAATAAAAACGCATCAGAAAAATTGTACGTGCCGCCAAAACTTCCCGAAAAACCCGAAAAAGTTTTGTTAAGGGCTAAGAATTGTTCTGACACGCCTGGCGTTGCAGTTGGGTTGCTTCCTTCATACAACTGCGGATATTTACTGCTTAAGGTATCAATATAGGCAGCCTGGCCATTAAAGGTACGGACATCGTACCTTGCCCCTGCCGAAAGGTCTAATTTTCCGAAAGACTTTCTAACAATCGCAAAAGGCCCCACATCAAACTGGTGGTAGGCTGGGATTGGAAAATCTGTGGCCTGGCCAATCGTATTGTTTTGGTACTGCCCGTTTACGCCAACCGTGGCTTCATAGCCGTTCGCGAAATTGTAATTGTACTTAACATCATAAGTATAAGTGCTTAAATGCAGGTTCAGGCCGGCAACATCGGCATCTTCCGGGTGTGTATATTCCCTACGGTGGCTGTATTCGTAACCCAAGTTAACAATCAGGTTTCCATCTCCCAAAACAAAATTACTGTTGTTGTAAATGCGGTAAAACTGCACATGCTGGTGCAAAGTTGGGATGTGATAAGAATTTAACTCTGAACCTGATACAATAGGCCGGAAGAGATCAGCTTCTGTAATTTGTTTGGTAAACTGGCGGGTAGCAGAATCGCGGCTTCCATCGGGGATATCCTGCAAATCATCAAACAAAGAAGCGTGGAAATAAGAATATCCCCAGGATTTATTAACACCAACCATTACCCTGGCATCCGTTTCCTTATATCCGGTGGCATAAACCCGTCCGTCGTGCTGGTTCTGGTAATCTTTTGCTTCTTTGGCAGATACCACCGTTCCCCATACCAAACCGTTTTGATTGCCATACAAACGGAACGAGCCGTTTAACAAGTCCTGGTTGGTTCCGTAAAGCCCTTGTACAGATCCTAAAATCTTTCCTTCGGGAACCGGTGCAGGAGAAATCAGGTTGACAACACCGCCAATAGCATCAGAACCATAGCTTAAACTTGCCGGCCCTTTGATGATTTCCACCCGGTCTATCGAGTTTTGGTCCACTTCGATGCCGTGCTCATCGCCCCATTGCTGGCCTTCTATGCGTATCCCGTCCTGCAAGGTAACTACCCGATTGTAGCCTAAACCACGAATAAAGGGTTTAGATACGTTCGGCCCGGTAGTAACGGCGTTGATGCCGGGCAAATTAGCTATTTTGTCTATGACATTGTCTGATGCAGAGCGCCGGTCTAAATACTCTTTGCCTACAGCCACAAGCGGTATTGGGCTTCTTTTAATTTCTGTGGCCCTGCTTACACCGGTAACCACTACTTCACCGGATTCAATAGCAGAAACCTGCAACTGGACATTGAGCACACTGGTTTTTGAAAAATCTACCCTTTGCGTAACCGTGGCATAACCTAAATAACTGATTTGAACTACATAAATACCTTTCGGTACGCGGTTTAAAATATATTGTCCTTTTGCGTCGGTAGCAGTCCCGGTCTTTAAATCAGGGATACTTACAGCGGCACCGTAAATAGGTTTGCCGTCTGCCTTATCTGTTACCGTTCCGGATAATGTCCCGATAGCGGCATCATCAGCAAATACTTTTGTAACCGTAGCTGAAATGGTTGCAATACTTGTCAGCAATAGCAACAAGCAATTGAATAGCTTTATTTTCATATAAGATAAAAAATCTTTTGTAGAATGTTTAATTAATAATCATCCGGTTAGCGCGAACCGTAATTTCAGAATTAAACTAAAGCTGGCGGAGACAAACCGTCGGCATGGATCAAAGTATTCGCTTTATAATGATGACATGCAGGAATATAAAGCCGGACAACCGGACTTACAAGATGGACATAATTTAAAGGCTGCACCAAGTTGATTGGTGCATGGTGCATCTGGTCGCACAGGTTACATTTCTCATAAACGATTTGCTGACCTGCAGTATCATGCGAATGAACAATTAGCGTATTGGATTTAGTGTGATGCTGGTGTGCATAAATAACAATCTGGCCTGCTGCAAAAAAGAGCAGCAACAGCCAGGATAAAATTACAGATGCTTTACGTTTGTTCACGATACCTTAACAGCTAAAAGTCTTTTGCAAATATCTTTTATTTAAACAGATATTAATTTAAAATTTTTCTAAAAGTGCTAAATCTGTTGCTTAACCTTCAATTTAAAACCAAGTTTAGCTGTAACAATATAATGACAGCAAGGCCATACTGTTTTTACCGGCATAAATTTTATACCGGTAAAAACAGCATCAACACTTATCTTTGCTATTATGACCGCAGCAGAAACCAACACCAAATGGGCCGCTTTGCAGGAACGCATTGCACAGGATTTTGATTCGGACGTGCCCGATATTAAAGTGATGCTTTTTTTGATCGGCGTGCAGGAACTGGGCAAAGGCCCGCAAAAATTCAGCAAGCGGCAAAAAGAGGAGTTGATGCACATTGCAACCTGCAAACTGTTCAGCCAGTTAGGTTTTTACGAACTGGAAGGCTTAGACCAGGACGGCTGGCCGCATTGGAAACTGGTCAAAACCATACCTAATTATACTTTGCTGGAGCAGGAAATGGTGATGAAATCGTTGATTATTAATTACTTTGAAGAGGAAGAGGTTTGAGGTGCGAGCGATTGCCTATTAGAATGTGTACTGTTATAAAAAAACGAAACCCGCCAGTTTGAATTGCTTCAGGGACTAACGGGAATAAGATTATACAAAGGTAATAATAAAGTATCTGTAAATTGTCAATAATGTATCAATAAATTATCAATAATCAATCCGTAATCAATAATGATATATAACGCCTTTGCCCAGATAATGTCTTCGGCAAGAATGAACCGTTACTTATTGGCTTGTGGAAGCAATTCCAAAAAAGCAATGACACTTTATAGAAAGAATTTACAACTAACGCAAGAGTTATTTACAGTTTTAAGTTGTTTTGAAGTTGCCTTGAGAAATGCAATAGATTATAAATGTACGTCTGTTATTGGCAATGATTGGTTAAGGAATGGTGCAAGTGTTGGTGGGATATTCGATAATGTTAGGTGTCGTTTAACTAAACAGAACATCAATGAATCGATTAGCAAATTGCACTCCTACAATCATTTTAAATTAGTAGCTGAGCTTGGTTTTGGGTTTTGGCGATATATGTTTGCTAAAAATCAATATAATGCAACGAGTAGGGTTTTACTACAGGTATTTCCCTTAAAACCCAATCAACATCAACTTTACAGTATGACAATACATATGTTTTTAACCAGTTGGCAAAGCTAAATGATATTAGAAACAGAATGGCTCACCATGAGCCAATTTGTTTTTTACCTGGCCAGCCTGCAAAAAACACTGATTATGCAAGACATCATTACAATTTGATTTTACAATTTTTTCAATGGATGCAAATTGATGAAAGCGCATTATTGTACGGCCTTGACCATATTATTAAAGTTTGTAACGAAATTGATCAAATATAATAGTTGCAATGAAAAAACTCAATACTGTTTTTACACTACTTTTTTTAACATTTAGCGTTTTTGCCAAAGCCCCTAAAAATCAATACGTGCGTATCAAAACTGCGTTTGGCGAATGCATCATCCGTTTGTACAACGAAACGCCGAAACACCGCGACAACTTTATTAAACTGACCAAACATGGTTTTTATAACGGTACGCTTTTTCATCGCGTCGTACAGGATTTTATGATCCAGGGCGGCGACCCGGATTCTAAAAAAGCCAAACCCGGACAAGCTTTGGGCGAAGGCGATGTGGGTTATACCATTGAGGCCGAAATCCGCGACAGCTTGTTCCATAAAAAAGGCGTGTTGGCCGCCGCGCGGGACGACAACCCGAAAAAAGCTTCGAGCGGTTGCCAATTTTATTTGGTGGAAGGCAAACGCTTTACCAATGAGCAACTGGACAAGCTGGAACAAACCCGTTTAAAAGGACGAAAAATCCCGCCGTCGCAACGCGAATGGTATAAATCGGTTGGCGGTGTTCCTCACCTCGATCAAAATTATACGGTTTACGGCGAAATTGTTTCCGGCATCGAAATGGTTGACCGCATTGCCGCCGTAAAAAAAGATGAAAAAAACCGCCCGCTGCAAGATGTACCGATGACCGTTAGTTTACTCAAGAAAAAAGAATGTAGGCAGTTGGATAAACTATTAGAAATTTAGCTTCAGCAATCAGTTTTCAGCTTTTGCCTTTACCTTTTTCCTCAAACCTGATACCTCTCACCTAAATGAAAATCATCACTTACAACGTTAACGGAATCCGCTCTGCCATCAGCAAAAACTGGTTGGCCTGGTTGCAGGCTACCGATGCTGACGTCATCTGTTTGCAGGAAATAAAAGCCACGCCAGATGTTTTGCAAAGCGAACTCTTTTTGCTGGAGCAAATGGGCTACCACCATTACTGGTTTCCGGCCGAGAAAAAAGGCTACAGCGGCACTGCTGTTTTTACCAGGCAAAAACCGGTGCATGTAGAATACGGCTGCGGCATCCCCGATTTTGATTTTGAAGGCCGGTGTTTGCGGGTAGATTTTGAAGCGTTATCAGTGATGAGCGTTTACTTTCCATCCGGTTCCAGCGGCGCAGACCGGCAGGCTTTTAAGTTTCGTTTTTTGGACGAGTTTGGCGATTACCTGCACAAGCTGCAATGGGCTTATCCGAAACTGGTGGTTTGCGGCGATTACAATATTTGCCATAAGCCGATTGACATCCATAACCCAAAATCAAACGCCAATTCTTCCGGTTTTTTGCCCGAAGAGCGGGAATGGATGGAAAAGCTGCTGGAATCTGGTTTTGTAGATACCTTTCGGCATTTTAACAAAGAGCCGCATAATTATACCTGGTGGAGTTTTCGGGCTGGCGCAAGAGGTAAAAATTTAGGTTGGCGTATTGATTATAACTTGGTTACGCACGAGCTAAAACCTTATTTAAAACGCGCCGCCATTTTGCCGGAAGCCAAGCATTCCGACCATTGCCCGGTGTTGCTGGAGCTGGAGTTGTAATCAAGATAAAATTTTAGTTGTTTAATTCAATCACGAAATGAGATTTTGCAATTGTTCCTTTAAAACAGGTAAATCAGTTTTTACAGTTGCAAATATTGTTTTTGCAGATATGCCAAAATATTCATGTATCAATTTATTTCTCATGGCTTTGATTAGTCTCCATGGAATACCTGGGTGTTGAACTTTAAACTGTTTGGAAATTTTACTTGAAGCTTCTCCAATAATTCCAAATCGCCTGATTACTGCATCTTGAAGCATGATATTGTTAATAAGATCATCTTCCGTTTTGCCTTCTACATAATCTACTATAATACCTATGGATTCTATAATATCATGAACGTAAACCAAATCTGATCTACTCATAAAATAGCTATTGCCGATTGAAGCACTTCAGTTTTGATAGATGGTTTTAAAGCACCAAACTCAACAATATCTATTTTACGCTTTGTAAGGTGTGTAATTTCATTTTCAAGCGCAATCAAAGTAAACAAAGTAAAGCCAGCTTCAGGTTCTATCAACAAATCCAGGTCACTTTTATTTGTCTCCAAACCTTTTGCAATTGATCCGAAAATAGAAGCCCGTTTGATATTAAATTTTTTTAAAACAGGCACAATTATTTGTTGATAATGCTCTAATTGCTGCATATCCAAATGTACGTTTTATTTAAAATCTATTTACAAATTACAAAGCATCTTTAAATTCGATTTTTACTTAAAATTTCCAAAGCTGGTACGGCGCAATACATTGGTGCAACTCCACATCCAAATCATCCGCATCCTCAATCAAATCAACCGGTTCAAAAAAAGACAAGCCGATAAATCGCGTTCCTGCTTCACATTCGGCCAAAAACCGATCGTAAAAACCACCGCCGTAACCAACCCGGTTTCCGTTTAAATCAAACGCCAGCAGCGGCACAATCACGATACTGTTTTTACCGGTATAAAATTGGTTTCCGCTGATTGGTTCCGAAATGCCAAACTTGTTTTCGGCGATGACCAATTGTTCATCATCCAAAAAATTGATCAGCTTTTTTTGTTTGAAATCTGTTTTCGGAAAAACGCGTTTGATATTTGGATACGTAGTTTGTAGGAAATAAATCAGCAATCTAGTATCGGGTTCTTTGGTGCGGAGCATGGGCAAAAAAATATGGACAGCGTTTACGCCCGAAAAATCCAAAGTTTTAAACTGTTGCAGCAAAGCCTGGTTCAACGTTTCGTATTCCGTTTCTGAAAGCTGCCGGCGTTTTTCGAGGTAAATTTTGCGGAGTTCCTGCTTCTTCATAAATCATTTTAAAGATAAAGAAGCTGATTGAAAAATTTCTTCTACAGTTTTTTTGTCATTTCGACCGAAGGGAGAAATCTTATTTCAACCAGGACAACTGCTTTGAAGAAGATTTCTCCCTTCGGTCGAAATGACAGCACAATAAACAGCAATGCTTCTTTTAGCACTATAAAATTAGTGCCGTCAAAATCCTACTTACAATATTTGCCCAGTTGCGCATCGGCTTTGTTGCTGCCTATGTTGCGCACAAATTTCCAGTCTTCGCAGGCGCCTTCTGTATCGCCTTGCTTTAGTTTTTGGCTGGCTTGTTTTACCACTTCATCCGCGTAATCGTCATCAAAGCCCAACTGTTTTTTTAAGGCTTCAATTTCCGGTTCTTTGGCTACATCGGCTTTGCCCAAATATTTGTTTTCGTAATAATTAGTTACGGCATCCACCAAAGCTTCGCGCGCTTTGTAAGCCGTAATTGCCTGTTCCATTTCGCTGTGCGTTTTGTTGCCGCAATTGTAGTTGTATTGGTTTAAGCTGAAATTGACGGGCAAAATTAACGTGGTGTTTACGTCGTGGTCGGCAGGCAAAACCCATTTTCCGGCAGTTAGTTTTACCAATCGAACGGCTTCATCGTCCAAATCAATACCAAAACCTTTTTGCACTTTTACGTTAACTGGTTTGTTGTTTTGGTTGATGTTGAAACTTACCTCAACCGTTCCGGAGATACAATTTTGTTTAGAAAAATCAGGATAAATCAGATTTTGCGATAAAAACGAGTTTAAAGCCTGCTGCCCGCCTTTAAACTGCGGCTGGTCGTCCAAATGAAAAGCCGAAAGCAGCGTTTGAAAAAATATGAATAAAAAAAGCATTGTTCGAAATTATGAGTGTAAGAACATAACGAAAAAAACCGCCTTTCGTTGTTATCTGAAGCGAAGAATTAAGTTTGGGTCAGGAATATTTGGCTGGTATTTTTCCCGGTCAGACAACTTGCAAACGC
Source organism: uncultured Sphingobacteriaceae bacterium (assembly GCA_964244955.1). GTDB lineage: Bacteria > Bacteroidota > Bacteroidia > Sphingobacteriales > Sphingobacteriaceae > Mucilaginibacter_A. The sequence goes on from CAXTKQ010000003.1 coordinate 23,178, forward strand.
CCGGATAATCGCCTTCATTTCCTTCCAAATCAAACATCAACTGAAAATGCAAATGCAGCGGCCAGTTGCCGTTCTCGGCTTCGGTTCCAAATTCGGCCAGTTGTTGGTTTTGCTGGATTGTTTTTCCCGGATAAAGCCCTTCCAACGATTTTCGGTTTAAATGGCCAAAGAGCGCATAAAATTTGATGCCATAAAAGAAGTATTCTAAGATAATCGTCGGCCCGTAATCGCCAAAATGATTGTTATCGCGGAAGCTGTGGACTTTTCCTTCCAAAGGCGAATAGACAGGCGTTCCCGCTTCGGCCCAAATATCAATGCCGAGATGCAGGCGGCGCGGTTCATCCGAAGGAGTATTAAAATGTGCGCTGCGGCTGTATAAAGTGCGGTTTTCAAAATAACCACCGATGCCGTAGCGGCAATGGTTTTGCTGCAAAATTTGCTTTACCCAAGCAGAAAAAGCGGCCGTATCGGCAACGGTTTCTTCGCGCAAAGTTTTGTTGGAAGCCGTAAAATCAAAAGGAAACAAACGGTCTTGCTGCGGATCGTAATCAACAACTTTACCAATCTCCTGCGCATGTTTTTGCAAGAGGTTGGCCAGTTGCTGTGCTTTTTTTATCGGCATAAAATCCTGCTGTTACTCGTTTTCGTCTTTGTGGATCTTGTCGAAAATCTTGTCCATCCGGTTTACATATTCGCTGGTATCATCCACAAAAAACTCCAATTGCGGGATGACGCGGACTTGGTCTTTAATCTGTCTTCCTAATTTATACCGGATTTCTGAAGCGTGCAGTTTGATGGTTTGCAGCGCCTGCTCTGTATTGGTTATGTTAAAAAAACTGAGAAAAACACGTGCAATGGCTAGATCCGGCGTGGTGCGTACTTTGGTGATGGTGATGAGCGTATTCGGCAGAAAATTCATTCCTTCCCGCTGAAAAATAGCTGCCAGGTCCTGTTGGATGACGCCGGCAAACTTTTGTTGTCTTTTTGATTCCATGATAAATTTATTTACGGGCAGGAGTTTTAAGGATTAACGAAATTGCAGATAAAAATGATACAAAGTTTTAGGGCATAAAAACAGTATCAGTACAACAACTGGTCGTACGGATAACGTTCGGTATGTATCGCTTTCACCTGATCGTACAGTAATTTACGGAATTCGTCGAGGTTTTCTTTGTTTAAAGCGGAAATAAATATCGCCGGACTATTATGTTTGGCCATCCAGCTTTGCTCAAATTCTGCCAGCGTTGTTGCTTTTTCCGGTTCTTCTGGGTTGATTTCGGTTGGATGATAAGCATCAATTTTATTAAAAACTGTGATGATTTTTTTATCTATCGCGCCCAAATCTTTCAAAGTTTCGGTTACGATATGGATTTGGTCTTCAAAATTTGGATGCGAAACATCAACCACGTGGATCAAAATATCAGCTTCGCGCACTTCATCCAACGTTGATTTAAAACATTCGATTAAATGGTGAGGCAATTTGCGGATAAACCCAACTGTGTCTGAAAGTAAAAAAGGCAAATTCTCGATCACCACTTTCCGAACTGTCGTGTCCAAAGTTGCAAACAGTTTGTTCTCTGCAAAAACTTCGGATTTTGAAAGCATGTTCATAATCGTTGATTTTCCAACGTTGGTATAGCCAACCAAAGCCACCCGAACCAACTGTACGCGGTTTTTGCGCTGCGTTTCGTTTTGGCGGTCAATGTGTTTCAGCTTTTCTTTCAACAATGAAATTTTGTTCAAGATCAAACGCCTATCTGTTTCAATCTGGCTTTCGCCCGGGCCACGCATTCCGATACCGCCTTTTTGCCGTTCCAAGTGTGTCCACAAACGGGTTAACCGCGGCAGCAAATATTGCAATTGCGCCAGTTCTACCTGCGCTTTTGCCTGTGCGGTTTGTGCGCGGCCGGCAAAAATATCCAGGATCAGATTACTTCTGTCGAGGATTTTTACCTGCAGTTCGGTTTCAATATTCCGCATTTGCGAAGGCGTCAGTTCGTCGTCAAAAACCACCATGTCAATCTCTTCTGCCGCTACGTAAGTTTTTATTTCTTCCAGTTTGCCAGTTCCTACAAACGTGGCGCGTTCTGGCCGCTGCATTTTTTGGGTGAAAGTTTTTACCGTTGCGCCGCCTGCCGTTTCCACCAGAAATTCCAGTTCTTCCAAGTATTCGCGCTCTTGTTCTTCTGTTTCGTGCGGCGTAATGATGCCCACTAAAACAGCTTTTTCCTGCTTTTCGGCAGTATCATAAAATTTTGGTTTCATATTGATTATTCAATGGCAATTTTGATTCCAAATTTGCCAATCCGGTAAATATATTCTTCTAAGTATACAACGCCAATTGTGAAGAATTGATTTGTGTGTATCTTTAAACTATGGATGCAACTAACAATTTACTCCTCGAACGGATTACGCTGGTTCCGGGCTTGATGGGAGGAAAACCAACGATCAGAGGGATGCGTTTTCCGGTAAATGATGTGCTGGAATTACTATCTTCTGGTTTAACCGAAACTGAAATTTTAGAACAGCACCCTGTTTTAGAGAAAGAAGACATAAAGGCAGCTTTATTATATGCTGCTTTTATCCACTAAAAGTTGTTGAAGTATATCTTAAGCTGGCTTTAAAGCTGCCCCACAAAATCCTTCATCGCCTGTCCCGGATCTGCTTCCTTCATAAAATTTTCGCCAATTAAAAACCCGTTAAAACCAGCTTCTTTTAACTGGCGGATCGTTTCCGGATTGGAAATCGCGCTTTCCGAAACCTTTAAAAACTCATTTGGGATAGATTTTATCAGGGTAAAAGAAGTATCCACCGAAACGGTAAAATCGGCCAGTTTGCGGTTGTTTACGCCAACGGCATTCAGGTTTTGGTCTAAGCTTCGTTCCAGCTCTTGCAGGTTGTGCACTTCCAGCAAAACGTTCATGCCTAAACTTTTGGCAAGCTGCGCCATTTTTTTGATTTCCTGCGGAGATAGAATTGCGGCAATCAGCAAAATAATATCGGCACCCAAAGCTTTGGCTTCAATGATTTGGTATTCATCAATCATAAAATCTTTGCGCAAGACCGGGATTTCGTTGGCTTTTCGCGCCTGCACCAAATCCGATTTTTTGCCCATAAAAAAAGCACTATCCGTTAATACCGACAAAGCCGAAGCACCAGCTTCCGCATAATCCTGCGTTACTTTTTTAACTTTAACCTGATCGTTGATGATGCCTTTGGATGGCGATTTCCGCTTAAATTCGGCAATAATCCCTGTTTTGGAAGGATCCAACAAAAAATTACGGAACGAAAGCGGCTCGCGGTTAAAATATTCCGATTCTTCCAGTTTTGTGTAAGAAGTTTTCTTTTTCGCCGCCGCAACTTCTACCTTTTTTCGGGCAACGATCTGATCTAAAATATTCGGCATGATGCTTCTTTTATCGGCATAAAATTGGTTAAAGTTTGATAAAATGATTGGCCAACACATCTGGATTGGCTTCCGTTTCCGGGCCGAAAATCCAGTTGTGCATCATTTCTTTTCCATATTCTGTCAAAACCGATTCGGGGTGAAACTGCACGCCGCGCACGTCGTAAGTTTTATGGCGCAAACCCATGATGGAATTGTCTTTTTCGTCAATTGCCGTAATCGCAATTTCTTCCGGCAAACCTTTTTCTGCCACCACCCAGGAATGGTAACGGCCAACTTTAAACGTTTCGGGTAAACCGGCAAAAAGCTTTTCGGTGTTATCCGTTACTTTTATCGGCGTGGCCAAACCATGCATCGGCCGGCTTAGGTTGTACAATTCTCCGCCAAAAACTTCGGCAATGGCCTGCTGGCCTAAACAAACGCCGAAAATGCTTTTTTTAGGTGCATATTTTTCGATCACTTTTAACAGCAAGCCGGCTTCAGACGGAATTCCTGGTCCGGGCGATAAAATAATCTTGTCAAACGCTTCCACTTCTTCCAGCCGAAACTGGTCGTTGCGCCAAACTTCGCATTCCAAACCCAGCTCGTTTACCAAATGAACCAGATTGTACGTGAAAGAATCGTAATTGTCAATAATTAAAAGTTTTGTACTGGTCATGATACTTCTTTTATCGGGTTAAATTTCTTCTGCCATTTCCAACGCTTTACGCAGCGCGGCAATTTTATTGTTTACTTCGTTCAGCTCGCTTACCGCGACAGAATCGGCCACAATCCCTGCCCCGGCCTGGTAATGCAACATGTTGGCTTTGCTTAAAAAAGAGCGGATGATGATGGCGTGGTTAAAATCGCCGTTAAAACCCAAAAAGCCGATAGCGCCACTGTAAAAACGCCTTTTTCCTTTTTCGTAGGCATCAATCAGTTCCATCGCGCGATATTTTGGTGCGCCGCTTAATGTCCCAGCGGGATAAGTATCGGCCACCACTTTAAACGTTGGAACGCCAGGCTTGAGCTTTCCGGTAACGCGCGAAACCAGATGGATTAAATGCGAATAATATTGCACTTCTTTAAAAGCTTTTACTTCAACATTGGTGCAATGCCGACTGAGATCGTTTCGGGCCAGATCAACCAGCATCACGTGTTCTGCGGATTCTTTCGGGTCGTTTTCCAAAGCGCGGGCTAATTGTGCATCTTTTTCATCGTCTCCGGTGCGTTTAAAAGTCCCGGCAATCGGGTAAATGGTGGCAACACGGTTTTTGATGGTGATTTGTGCTTCCGGAGAAGAACCAAAAATTTTGAAGCTGCCGTAATCAAAATAAAACAAATACGGCGACGGGTTGATGGAACGCAACGCGCGGTAAACATTAAATTCATCGCCCTGGAACGACTGGCTGAAACTTTTGGACGGTACAATTTGGAAAACGTCGCCGCGCAAAATGTGCTGTTTCATTTTCTCCACAATGGCCATGTATTCTTCGTCCAAAAGGTTCGACCCTTCTTCGCCTTGCAAATTAAAATGGTATTCGGGGAAGTTTTTGTTTTGGATGAGGTATTCGATACGCTCTAAACCGGAAGGCTTCTGGTCATTTTCCAACTGGTTTTCTACAATGTACAATTCGTTTTTAAAATGGTCAACCGCAATAATATACCGGTAAACGAAGTATTGCATTTCCGGAATTTGGCGCACCTCGTCGGCCGCTGCTGCTTTTAGTTTGATGGTTTCAAAATGCTCTACAATCTCGTGCGTAAAATAACCAAACAAACCATTGGTGATGATTTTAAGCGGCAAGGTATCGGTTTCAAAACTGTTTAAAAAGGCTTCCACATGCGCAACCACATCAAAAGTTCCGGCTTCAAAAGTTTGCTGCGTGCCATCTGGATATTGGTCCGTCATGGTTCCGTTTTGCAAAACCATCCCGGCAATCGGTTCGCAGCAAATGTAGCTCATGCTGTTTTCGCGGCTGTGGTAATCCGAACTTTCGAGCAGCAAACTGTTCGAGAACACATCGCGCAGCTTTAAATAAATGCTTACCGGTGTGGTAGTATCAGCTAAAAGTTTTTTGTAGGTAGAGGTTAATTTGTATTTCATGATCGTATTAAAAAACCCGGCTCGTGGTAACGGCCGGGTTCATATCAGGTTTATAATTGATTAGGTGGGAAAAATCAAAAACACCATCCGGCTTTCCTTTTAGGAAGGCTCCGCCAGTTGTTGTTATGTTTCTGATCGATCATTATGTTTTCAAAATTAGAAAGAAAAATGAAACTGCAAACTTTTTTAAATAAAAAATTTTCAGGCAGACATCCCCAAAACGCCGCGGTGGCTTAAAATAAGTGTAACAACTACGATTAATACCGCTAAAAAATAGAAGATGAAGATGTTAAGGTGCTTTTTTTCGGGCAATAAAACTTTTTTTGAGCGGGAATAGCCAACGGTGATTAAGATGATGGCGAGGATCATCATCGTGATGTGTTCGGCTGTCCAATACCTCGTTACCGGGTTTTTCATGGCACCTTTGGAAAACTGTACCAGCGGACTTAAAAAGTACAAAACCAAGCCAATCAGCAGTTGGGTGTGTGCCGAGATCAGGGCAAAAAGGTTGAGTTTCCGGTTGCCTTCAGTATAAGTTTTTTTGCCAAGCCAGCCCAAAAGCGATTGGATAACGGCCGCAACAACCAAAAGCAGCACAATATACCGCAAACCGGAGTGGAAATATTTAAAAAAAGGGTACATAAAAGAAGTATTAGTTTTCTGCGAATATAAAAGTATTTTAATTGTCGGCGTTTTTAAGCTGAATTTGTAACAATAACATTAATTATAAATTACAATTCGCTTTTCGCTGGTAAATTTTAATACATTTATTGAAAAACTATTTACAGAATGAAGAAACTCTTACTTTTTTGTTTTGCCCTGCTCACAATTCAATATTCCAGCGCACAGGAAACTTATCCTGTAAACGGTGCCTGGGATATCAGGCCGGGACAATACGCTTTTACCAATGCAACCATTGTTGCCAGTGCCGACCAAACCATTACCAACGGAACATTGCTGATTAAAGACCGGCAAATTGAAGCTGTCGGCCAAGCAATCGCCATTCCGAAAGGATTTGTAGTGATTGACCTGAAAGGGAAATTTATTTATCCGGGACTGGTAGATGCTTTTACCACATACGGAATGCCCGAAGCGCCAAGGCAGGCTTTTGGCTTAGGCGGTGCAGGTGGCGGAGGTTTTAGCCGGGTGAATATTCCCGTTTCTACAAAACCCGGTGCTTATGGCTGGAACGAAGCCATTAAACCGGAAATGAATGCCAAAGCTGTTTTTCATGCCAATGCAACTACTTCTGCAGATTATAAAAAGAATGGTTTTGGCGCAGTGCAATCATTAATTCGCGACGGTATTGCCCGCGGCACTTCGGTTGCCGTTACTTTGGGCGATGAACACGATAACGAGGTGATGCTGAACGACCAGGTTGCAGCCCATTATTCGTTCAGCAAAGGCACAGCGGCTACCAATTATCCAACTTCTTTAATGGGCGTGATTGCTTTGCTGCGCCAAACGTATTACGATGCGGCCTGGTACAAAAACCAAAAAGAAGAATACAATATTTCGCTGAACGAATTTAACCGCACCCAAACTTTACCGCAAATTTTTGAAGTTACCGATCCGTTTAGCGTACTGCGTGCGGCAAAAATAGGCAAGGAGTTTGGCAAGGTTTACCTGTACAAATCGGACGGGGAAGAGTACCAGCGCATCAATGAAATGAAGGCTACAGGTGCGGGCTTTATCATCCCGATCAATTTCCCGGCACCTTATGATGTAACCGACCCTTTTGATGCCCGTCAAATTACTTACGCGCAAATGAAGCATTGGGAACTGGCGCCAACAAACCCGGCAGTGCTGGAAAAAGCAGGTATCCGTTTTGCCATTACTTCGGATGGTTTAGAAAGTTCGCGTGATTTTTGGACGAATTTGCGCACTGCCGTAGATTATGGCCTCACCGAAAAACAGGCGATAAAAGCAGTAACACAAACACCGGCAGAAATGCTGGGCATCGGTGATAAATTGGGCACCTTGGCAAAAGGAAAACTGGCCAATTTTATTATTACTTCGTCCAGTGTTTTCAAAAAAGACAACGTAATTTATGAAAACTGGATTGAAGGCCGCCAATACGTGGTTTCTAAAATGGATGTGGCCGATTTGCGCGGCAAGTACAATTTAACTGGCGACGGTTTAGGCAACATCACTTTAAATGTTAACGGCACGCCTGGTTCTTATACGGTTGCTGCTGATCGCAGCGGTGCCGATAGCGCACGTACTCAGGGGACTTTTCTTCGTACCGGCGACCAAGTCAATATTTACTTCGATTTAAAAAATAATCCGGCTGGCAACATTCGTTTAAGCGGATACATTGCTTCAACAACGCCGCTTACTTTGCGCGGACAAGGCGTTCTTCCAGACGGAACAACGACCAAATGGACAGCGGTTTATACCAGTGCTGCAACGATTGCCCCAACCCGCCCAACGCCTAAACCAAACACCAATGTTGGCCCGGTGCTTTATCCGTTTATGGCTTATGGCAATGCACAAATCCCGAAAGCAGAAACCACGCTGTTTAAAAACGCAACCGTTTGGACGAACGAAAAAGAAGGCATCCTAAAAAATACGGATGTCCTCATCGAAAATGGCAAGATAAAAGCAGTAGGCAAAAACCTGTCTGCCGGAAATGCTAAAGTGATTGATGCAACGGGCAAGCAAATTACAGCCGGGATTGTGGACGAACATTCGCACATTGCAGCAACCGGCGGCATCAACGAAGGCAGCCAAGCTGTTACTTCCGAAGTTAGGATTGCCGATGTTTTAAATTCCGAAGATATTGATTTGTACCGGCAACTGGCTGGCGGCGTTACCACTTCGCATATTTTGCATGGTTCGGCAAATCCAATTGGTGGACAAAATCAACTGATCAAACACCGCTGGGGCGTAACGCCAGACCAAATGAAGTTTGAAGGCAGTCCTGGTTTTATCAAATTTGCGCTGGGCGAAAACGTAAAGCAGAGCAATAATCCACCAGCTTTTGGTTCGGCAAATATTCGTTTCCCACAAACCCGAATGGGTGTTGAGCAGGTTTATATAGATGCTTTTAAACGCGCAAAAGAATACAAGGCAGCACGTGCCGTAAAAGGAAACAACGTTCGGCGCGATTTGGAACTGGATGCTTTGGTAGAGATATTGAATGATACCCGCCACATTACCTGCCACTCTTATGTACAATCAGAAATCAATATGCTGATGCATGTGGCCGATTCGATGGGTTTCAAAATCAATACTTTCACCCATATTTTAGAAGGCTATAAAGTAGCCGATAAAATGAAGGCCCACAATATTGCCGGTTCAACCTTCTCGGATTGGTGGGCCTACAAAATGGAAGTTGCAGAAGCTATTCCGTACAACGGCAAGTTGATGCATGAAGTTGGCGTTTTAACCGGTTTCAATTCAGATGATGCAGAAATGGCGCGCCGTTTAAACCAGGAAGCCGGAAAAGCAGTTACTTACGGACAAATGAACGAGGAAGACGCCTTGAAGTTAGTTACGTTAAACCCGGCAAAAATGTTGCACGTAGATAACCGCATCGGCAGTATCAAACCGGGAAAAGATGCGGATTTGGTTTTATGGTCGGCAAACCCTTTGTCTGTTTATGCCGTTGCCGAAAAAACTTATGTTGATGGTATCCCATACTGGGATTACGCGCAGGATGCAGCCAAACAAAAAGCGATGAAAGCCGATGAAGGCCGCATCATCCAAAAAATGATCGAAGCAAAAAATGCTGGTTCTAATGCCCAACGTCCGGCTTCTCCACGCAGGCGTTTGTACCAGTGCGAAACGCTGGAAGAAGACCAGTTTGTGGTTAAACAAAACGGCGTTCAGCAAAATCAGGATCAACACTAACCAGCAGCAAAAACCATCATGAAAAAAATATTTTTAAGTTTAGGCGGATTGCTGTTTGCAGCAATCCTTGCTTTTGGCCAGGCCAATATTTCGCCTGCAAAACCTCAGTCCAAACCTGTTTTAATTACCGGCGCAACCATCCATGTTGGTAACGGACAAGTAATCGAGAATGGTTACATCGCTTTTGATAAAGGTAAAATTACCGCAATTGGTAGCGGCGCGGCACCCAATGCTTCTTTTAGCGAGGTAATTTCGGCAAACGGAAAACAGTTGTATCCAGGCTTTATTTGTCCGATCACGACGTTGGGTTTGGTAGAATTTGAATCGGTAAGGGCAACTATTGATGATGAAGAAACAGGCGACGTTAACCCGAATGTGCGTTCGCTGATTGCTTACAACACGGATTCTAAAGTGATCCCAACCGTTCGTTCTAACGGCATTTTATTGGCACAACCTACGCCCGAAGGCGGTTTGGTTTCCGGACAGTCTTCCGTTGTTCAGTTAGATGCCTGGAACTGGCAGGACGCGGCTTACAAAACTGATATCGGAATGCACTTAACCTGGCCTATCGCCCGCGCAGCGAGAACCAGAAGAGGGCCGCAAGCTGCCGGGGCAGCGGCACAGGAAACGCCAGCCGACCGCGCACAAAGGGTTATTGATGAACTGAGCAAATATTTTTCGGAAGCAAAAGCCTATGCAGAAATGGCCAAGCCACAAGTTGCCAACTTGCGTTTTGAGGCAATGAAAGGTCTTTTCAACGGAACGAAAATGCTTTTTGTAAATGCGGAAGGTGCGAAAGAGATTACCCAGGCCGTTAACTTCGCCAAAAAATATGGCATAAAAGAAGTAATTGTTGGCGGGAACGAATCGTATTTGGTTACAGATGTCTTGAAAGATAACAACGTGCCGGTGATTTTGCGGGAAACCCAGCGTTTGCCGGACAAAGACGAAGACGATGTTTACCTGCCTTACAAACTGCCAAAGCTATTGCAGGATGCTGGCGTACTGTACGGTTTAACCGGAATTGGTTTTTGGCGGCAGCGCAATTTGCCATTTGAAGCAGGAGAAGCCGTTGGTTATGGTTTAAGCAAAGAGCTGGCTGTACAAATGATCACGTTAAACAACGCCAAAATTTTAGGCATTGATAAAACAACCGGAACGCTGGAAGTTGGAAAAGACGCCACACTTTTCATTTCAAAAGGCGATGCTTTGGACATGGTTACGCTTAATGTGGACACTGCTTTTATCCAGGGACGAAACATCAACCTGGATAATTTGCACAAGCAATTGTATAAAAAGTTTGCCGGCAAATATGGTGTCGAAGCTAAATTGTAAAAAATTAAACAAGATTTAAAAAAGGTGTTGCCAACCAAACGGCGACACCTTTTTTTATGTGGTAAAAGAAGCATTTGTTACAAATAAAACTTTCAGCATTCAACAAAACCAAAATTTATGTGCTAAAAGAAGTATGCCCGAAACTTCAATCAAACCAAAACTATTGTTGGTTAAAAACAGTAAAATAAATGTGCAAATTGTGGATAAACCTAAAACGATTGCAAGGATCGAAGTATGATTTTTCAGTTAGATGAACGGCTGATTTTTCCTGATCCGGCTTTGGCAGAAGAGGACGGACTATTGGCTGTTGGCGGCGATTTATCAGTAGAAAGATTGGACCTGGCTTACGCAAACGGGATTTTCCCATGGTACAGCAACAAGAAACCAATTTTGTGGTACGCGCCGCACGAACGCTGCGTTATTTTTCCTGATCGGCTTAAAGTATCAAAAAGTATGCGGCAGGTGTTGCGTTCCGGGAAGTTTACCGTAACTTTTGATCAGGATTTTGCGGCCGTTATTGCTGCCTGTGCCAGCGTTTTCCGCGAAGGGCAGCAAGGCACCTGGATCACGAAAGACATGCAAAAAGCCTATCTCGAACTGCACAGGCTGGGCAAGGCGCACTCGGTAGAAGTTTGGCAGCAAAACGAACTGGTGGGCGGTTTGTACGGTGTTGCCGTAAACCGCGTTTTTTGTGGCGAAAGCATGTTTAGCAAAGCAAGCAATGCGTCAAAAACAGCTTTGATAACTTTATGCCGGCAAAAACAGTATGAGCTGATTGACTGCCAAATTCAAAATGAGCATTTAAAATCTTTAGGCGCAGTTATGATTGGCAGGGAAGAATACCTTAAATACCTGGCATAAAAAAAGCTTCCCCAAATTGGGAAAGCTTTTTTTACCGGTCTTTTTTTACAATTGGCTGGTAATTTCTGTTGATAAAGGTTTTACGCTGGAGCGATAACGGTGGATCAGTTTTCCGTTTTCATCAATCAAAAACTTTTCAAAATTCCATTGGATTTCACCGGTAAAATCAGGGTTTTCGGCAGAAGTCAGGTATTTAAAAAGTGGGCTGATATCATCGCCTTTCACACTTACCTTTTCGCTCAGCGGAAAAGTTACGCCATAATTTTTCTGGCAAAACTCTTTAATCGCCAAATTGGCGCCCGGTTCCTGTCCGCCAAAATTATTCGCCGGAAAACCAACTACCGTAACTTTGTCTTTGTATTGGTCTGCCAGTTTTTGCAGCTCTGCGTACTGAGGTGTGAAACCACATTTAGAAGCCGTGTTTACAATCAGCAGCTTTTTGCCTTTATAAGCAGCCAGGTTAAAATTTTTACCGTCAATAGTTTTCAGTTTAAAATCATAAATAGAACTTGGCGCGGTAAAAATCAAGGTTAAAATAATAGCAATTGATTTGATCATTTCTTTAAAATTTAATGCCGTAAAGGTAGTTCATTTCTAATGATCCATAACCAAGAAGCTGTTTTAATTTATGGCATAAAATTTTACAATGCTTCTTTTATGCCTATAAAATTGGTGTGCCCGGCTATTTTACTGTTACAAAAACCACAAAAAAGCAATGATTTTTATGTGCTAAAAGAAGTATGGCAAATATGTTTAACAAATTTAAACAGGCCCTAAGCTGCTTAGATAAAAGTTTTCTTTGCTGCGCATGGTTTTAACATCTTTGGCAGATTTGTCTTTGTAGCCCGCCAAATGCAGCACGCCATGGATCATTACGCGGTGAAGTTCCTGCAAAAAAGGAGTTTGGAAGGACAGTGCGTTTTCGGCTGCCCTTTCTACCGATATAAAAATATCGCTTACGATTTCTTCTGCTGTTTCAGAATTATCAAAAGTGATGATGTCGGTATAAGTATCGTGCTGTAAATATTCCTGATTGATTTTCAGGAGATAAGCATCGTTGCAAAAAATAAAATTGATTTCTTTTAAAATGCGTTTTTCGGCAAGCAGTGTTTGCTCAACCCAAGTACGGAGGCGTTTTTTGTTTTTTAACTTGAAATCGGTTTCCTCTGCAAAAAAATTAATTTTGGCAGGCATTCCTACAATTTAAAGTGCAGTTCTACTTCGTTTCCGCGGGCATTAAAAATAAACTGGTCGGCCAAATGTTTGATGATAAAAACACCGCGGCCGGTTTCCTTTTCTAAATTTTCGGGAGTAGTGGGATCGGGAATATTGTTGTAATCAAACCCCGGGCCTTCATCGGCAACCGTCCAAATAATTTTTTTATGGTCGTTAACTTCTGCGTTGATATAAACGGTTTTGTTTGCGTCTGATTGGTTGCCGTGCACAATCGCATTGATCAACGCTTCGTTTAAGCAAGTCATCATATTGGCAAAAGTATCTTCACTAACTTGGTAGCGTTCTGATATTTCTTCAACCAAACTTTCCAAACGAGGTATGCTCTCCATTGTTGAAGGAAGCTGAAGCGTATATAATTCGCCGTCTGATACTTTTACTGGCTGCACCATCATTATTTGCGGTTAATTTCGTTAAAGTAAGTCTTTATTTTCGATTTGTAAAACAGATTTACATCCGGGGGTATCGTAATAAGCTGTTCTGTTTGCTTATTTTTTATTTGCTGATAGCTTTGCAAGGCTTTTTGATAGCCTGGGGCCATGTTCTTTGCAGCCTGGCTCTCCCTTTTCTGATCTTGCTCCCGTTCCTGTTCTGCTTTTTCAGCTTCTAATAACCGCGTTTGTATTTTCTGTTGCCTGATTAACGTCTCACTTTCAATTTTCTTATTTACGAGATCTCTTTCAGTTTGTTCCATTTGTTTCGAAATCTCGCCAAGATTACCCAACCCGTTTTTTCCGTCTTTGTTTTCTTGCTGGTTAATGTTTTGCAATGCCCTGCGGATCATTTCCTGCTGGCGCGCCATTTTGGCCATTTGCTCGCTCATGCCATTTTTTGGCTGGCCTTGCCCTTGCTGGCCTTGTTGCTGCATTTGCTGGCGTGCTTTCTGCATGTTTTTGTTCAGTTCCTGCTGCATCTGGCTCAATTGCTGCATTGAAGGCTGCTTTTTTTTGCCGTTGCCGGGCTTGGCGTTTTTCATTGCGTTTTGTAGTTGGTCCAGCACTTCGTTCAGCATCAAAGCCAAATTGTTCATCGAAGTCATGGCAAATTGCTGGCTTCTGTTGGCTTCTGCCGTACGCCGTTCGCCTAAATTAGCAATCGCCTGGTCAATATTGCTGTTGATGGCCGTTATTTCTTTGTTCACCGTGGCTTCAATTTGGGGCACGCGCTTGCTCAAAGCAAATAGACTGTCTTCAACGGTTTTTAAATTATCTTTTATGTTTTGCTGGTTCTGGGTTTGGTTCACGTAATCCGGGTCACTAGCATTTAATTGTTTAAACGTTTGCATCACTTTTTCCTGGCTGAAAGAACTGGTAACCAAATTTTTTAAGATTGACCGCAACTGCTGCGCGTTTACCTGCGTCTCTTTTTCTTCGCCCTGCTGCTGCATCTGCTTCATTTTGGCGCTCATTTTTTGCATCTGGCTTGCCGCCTGCTTTTGCGCTTGCGAAGCTTTTTGCCTTTCGTTTTTGCTTAGGTTTTCTTCGCTTTTGTCCATCTGCTGCTCCGCTTCCTGTTGTTCGGCTTTGGGCGTTTCAAAATCATTTTTGTTTTCCAAAGCTTCGTTTTTTTGCTCCAAATCTTTCAACGATTTTTTCAGGTCTTCAAAATCTTTTTTGATCGCCTGTTGCTCTTGTTTCAAATGCTCGGCCTGTTGCTGTTTTTGCGCACTCTTTTCGGCCAAAGCCTGCTCTTTTTCGGCCAGCTTGTCCAACTGGTTGATGTTTTCGTTCAGCTTTTGGTCAAACTCCAGTTTTTTGTACAGCTCCAGCATCCGGTCCAATTCTTTTTCCAAAGATTTATTGTCCATCTGCATCTTCGAAATATCTTCGCGTGCATCGTCTTTTTGGTTTTGCTGCAGCATTTTTTCCAGGTTTTTCAGCAGATCCTTGGTTTTCTCGTCCAATACGTTCTTAAACAAATCGTTGATCTGCTTTTGCTTTTCCAAAATTTCCTGGTTTTGCTGTTTGGTTTCCTGGCGGTTGTACAGGTTTTTCTCGTTTTCCTGTTGCATATCCTTTACCATTTCTTCCAGTTCGCGGCGTTTTTGCAGCAAATCTTCCACCTGCTTTTTCTCGTCAAAAGAAAGCGTTTTTTTATCCAGCAATAAACGGTTCAATTTCTGTGCATCGCGTTCTACTTGTGCCGACAATTTGATGGCTGATTGCATTTTGTTTTTTACTGATTGCGTGCCGGCATCCAAAGTTTTGTTTTGCTCGGTTTCCGTTGGGATGCGTAAAGTTTGTTCCGGTGTCCGGCTGTGTTTTGCACCGTTTACGCCATCGTTATCGGCCACATCAAAATAATAACTGATTTCATCGCCCGGGTTTAACGATGCTTCTTTTAGCGACCAAAAATAGAAGAAGGTTGATGACGTTTGGTGCAAATCAGCCTTTACCGGCAAACTGTAGGTTTTGTTTTTTTGCGGAGAAGAAGGGTTTCGCACGGAATAATGAAAAGTTAAAGATGAAAACCCGTAATCGTCCTGGATTTTTCCGTTAAAATAAAGTGCTTTGGAACTGACCGAATCCGCTTTTTGCTCCACAGAAATTACGGGCGGCAAATCCGGAATAATGGAAATCCGGTAAGCGGCAGAATCCGCAGAAGAAACAAAATTATTGATGGGTTTTACCGAATAAAAACCGGATTTGAGCAACCGTTCCTGGTGTTGAAAAACATTGTTGCCCGAAGTAATTAAAACCTTTTTTTGGTTGAGGGAAAACCGGACTTCACTTGCGTTTTCGGTATGCAATTCCCATTCAACCGTCGTCCCTTCGGGCAAAGTTAAATCGCCGGCATTGTTCACGTTTTCTGCGGATTTATGCAGGTACGAAGGATAAACCAAACGCGCATCCAAATGCAGCAGCGAGGGCTTTGGATTTACTTTGATTTCAAATTCCTGCAAAGAAAAATCGCCGCCGGTTAAACGGAAACGGATATTTTGCTGGATGTTGGAAAAAGTATGGTAAAAAGAGCTTAGGTTTTCTTTGTCCAGCTTGAAACTGTTTTTGCCGGTTTCGAGATAAACGCTTTCCGGGAATTCGTTTCCGGTAAGTTTTAAGCCCAGTTTCAAATCCTCGCCCTGAACCACCGAAAGCGATTTGTTTAAAATATGCCAGTTGAAAGGAGCTTTCGGCGCAAAGTATTGATCGTGTTTGATAATGCGTTCCGTTCCGTCGTGAATGATGGAAGGCGCCACAAAAGCAACCGTGATAATCAAAACCAGCGGGATCAAAACCCATTTTAAAAAGCGTTTATTCTCATTGATTTTTACGGCAGCCGAAAAAGTAACCGGTTTTAATTCGGCAATTTTTTGGTTGATGCTGGCCTCGATCAGTGATTTTCGTTCCGGGTTTTGGTCGGCAATTTTTTTAAGCTGCAATGTGTTCAGCAATTTGTCTTGCACGTTTTGAAAGTAGCGGCCGATAATTTCTGCGGCCTGATCGTGCGAAATCATTTTCCCCAAACGAAAATAGGCCAGCAAAGGCGGCGCAACTAGCCAGCCAAAAAGCGAAAGGTTGAGCAGGATAAACGCGTAAAAAATAATGGAACGGAAAGTGGTGTTGAAATGGCCGTAATATTCGGAAAAAGTAATGACGAGGTAACTGAAAAACAAAGCCGCGCCCAAAAAGATCATCCCGCGAAGCAACTTGTTTAAGTAATACTTCCGGATGAACTCATCCATTTTGCCAATCAATAAATCGTAATTGCTGCCGTTCTGCATCATAATTCAACTCAAAAATAAAAATAATAAGTCAATTGAAAAGCGTGGAACACGGATTAATAATGCTTCTTTTAGGGCATAAAAATCAATGAAGTTCTGGCTATTTTGAAACTTTGAAGAAAACAAAAACGTACTTAAAGCCCGGAAAACAATATTTGATGTTGGATTTAAATATATTTTATACCTTAGTTAACCAATTGTTTTTTAAGCCGTTCCTTTTTCATTGAATATAAGCAAGTTCAAAAACCGTGTTAAAAACCCTCGCTTTTAAGCATATTTAACAAAAATTAAGGCTAATGGCAAAACCTGTACATTGTAAAACCCTGCTTGGGCACCATAACCTTGATTTTTCGATTGAATGTTTGCAAAGCTTTTTGCGGCACTCGTGCGACGAAATTTTTTTGGAGGTTTTTGAAGACGGCTCGATTACCGATGCCGATGAAGCGCAATTGTTATCAAGCCTGAAAAACAGCACCGTCATTAGAAAAAAGGAACGCGATGAAAAGCTGGAAACGGTTTTGGCCGACTTTCCTGCCTGCCAAAACTACCGCAACAGCACCAACTTTTCGCAAAAGCTGTTTGATATTATGCTGCACGATGAGCGCGACGTGCTGTACATTGACAGTGATATTTATTTCCTGAAAAAGTTTGTGCTGCCCAAGCTGGACGAAATGCCGGTTTTTATGGCCGACAACCAAAATGCTTATTCTTTTACCCCGGTTGACCTGTTAAAAATCAATATTCCGGTTTTCCCGAACGTAAATACGGGCTTCTTTTACTTCCCCAAAAACCTGTTCGATTTGGCTTTTATTGAAGATTTATTGAACGATCCGGTCATCATCAAATGTTTTGGTAAACTTCCTAATTGGTCCGAACAAACCATTTGGAGTTTTTTGGCGGCCAAAAGCCGGAGCATTTGCTTTTTTGATGCAGGCCAAATTGTAATGGCCGGGTTTGTCTATAACATCCAGCCGGAAACATTGGCCATGCATTTGGTTTTTTATTTCAGGACATACATTAAAAGGCTGCGTTTGATTCCGGTTGCAGATGCTGAACCTTGTTCGGCCATCAAATTAACTTCCCATTCTGCTTATCTCAACAAAGTGGATTTTGCCTTGGAAAAGCTGAAGCGGAAAATGAAACTGCTGTATAATAAATAAGCGGATGCTTCTTTTATGCCATAAAAATTGGTGTCAGTCAGGGTTTTGTTTTTGCTGATAAAACCTTTCCCGTTACAAAATCCCAATACTTCTTTTATCGGTATATTTTTCACAACAATTTTACAAACACCGCATCTTAAAAAAACTATCTTGAAGGCTTTTAAACAGAATTATATTTTGATACTTCTTTTATGCCTAAAAATTTATCCATCCTTTGCTTTGCTTTCTTTTTAGCGATAACTCAGGCTGCTTTTGCACAACAGACCGAAAAAACCATTGCCGGCATTCCTTATTATTCTGATCCTGCCATTTCTCCGGATGGAAGCGAAATCGCCTTTACTTCCGGCGGCGATATCTGGACCGTTCCGGCTGCTGGCGGCGAAGCACATTTGCTGATTTCTGATCCGGCTTATGATTCGCGCCCGGTTTACTCTCCGGATGGAAAATACCTCGCTTTTAATTCTACCCGCACCGGGAACGGCGATATCTATAGCTTCAACCTAAAAAACAATGAATTAAAACAGCTGACTTTTGATGACGGCAACGATGGTTTGAGCGCCTGGTCGCCGGATGGAAAGTACGTTTATTTCTCGACCTCCAGCCATGATATTTCTGGTATGAACGATATTTACCGGGTAAAAACAGCAGGCGGAACGCCGATGCCGGTAAGCGAAAATCGCTATCAGAACGAATTTTTTGCCATGCCTTCGCCAGACGGAAAAACACTGGCTTTAAATGCCCGCGGCATCGCTGCGCAGCAATGGTGGCGCAAGGGCAGCAGCCATTTAGACCAATCCGAAATTTGGCTGATGAAGGATGGCAAAACCAATTCGTACCAAAAAATAACTGCAGGCGGTGCCAAAGAGTTGTGGCCAATGTGGGGCAAAGATGGTGCTTCCGTTTATTACGTTTCTGATCGTGGCGGCGCACAAAATTTATGGGTAAAAACAGTATCGGGCACACCAAAAAAGCTAACTAATTTTACCAAAGGCCGCGTGCTTTGGCCAACAATTGCCCAAAACGGAAAAACGATTGTTTTTGAGCGCGATTTTAAAATCTGGAAATATGATGTTGCTTCGGCAAAAACTTCGGAAGTAAATATCGTTCGCCGTGGTTCGCCTGCCGGACCGGGAACAGAACATCAGAAATTAACCACACAATTTCGCGGACTGCAACTTTCGCCGGACGGCAAAAAAGTAGCTTTTGTGGCACATGGCGATGTTTTTGTGGCTTCGGCAAAAGAAGGCGGCGATGCCCTGCGCGTTACACAAACCGGCGCAAACGAATCGCAATTGCAGTGGTCGCCGGGCAGCAACACGCTGGTTTATGTTTCTGACCGGGACGATGCCGCGCATTTGTATCAGTATAATTTTATCACCGCAAAAGAAGTACGGCTGACGAACGGTGACGAAGACGATACCGCGCCAATTTTTTCTCCCGATGGAAAAATGCTGGCTTTTGTACGCAACAGCAAAGAGCTGCGGGTTTTAAACCTGCAAACGCATCAGGAAAAAGTAGTGGCGAAAGGTTATCTCGGCCGGCCGCCTTTCACTTCAACCGGTGGTATTTCATGGTCGCCGGATGGAAGTTGGCTGGCTTACGGTGCTTACGGTGCCAAAACTTTTTACAATGTTTATGTGGTTCCGGTTGCCGGAGGCGAATCCAAAGCCGTCAGTTTTTTGGCCAATACTTTTGGCGGTGATGTAAACTGGAGCGCCGATGGAAAATACATTTTGTTCAACACCAGCCAGCGCACCGAAAACGGAAATGTGGCACGGATTGATTTGGTGCCGCAACGGCCGCGTTTCCGCGAAGACCAGTTTCAGCAGATGTTTGTAGATGAGGATACGTCGCCTTCCAGTCCGGTTAATCCTGCAACTTCCAAACCTTCCACCGAAAAGAAACCAACAGCGATTGATTCCATCAACAAAACACCGGTAAAAACAGCACGGCCAGCCGCAGGAAGCGTAAAAATAGTATTGGAAGGCATCCGCCAAAGGCTAAATTTATTGCCGCTTGGCGTGGACGTGAACGATTTGAAAATGAGCAAAGACGGAAAAACGATTTTGGTTATGGCTGCAACGGCCGGGCAGTCCAACTTGTACACGTATTCTTTGGATGAACTGGCAACAGAACCGGCTGTGTTAAAACAGATCACGTCTACACGGGCGCCAAAAGCAGATGCACAGTTTTCGGCAGATGGAAAAGACCTGTTTTATCTGGAGCAAGGCAAAATTCAATCCGTTCCAATTGATACAAAAACAGCAAAACCGTTGGCCGTAACGGCAGAAACCGACATTGATTTCAACAAAGAAAAAACAGAAATTTTTAAGCAAGCTTGGGAAGCGCAAAACAAAGGTTTTTACGATGAAAAATTCCACGGAACAAATTGGAACGATGTCCGCCACGCGTATGCGCCTTTGGCTGCCGGCGCAACTACACCGGATGAATTGCGCCGCTTGTTAAGTTTGATGGTGGGCGAACTGAACGCTTCTCATTCGGGCATTTCGGGTGCTACGCCTTTGCAAACCAGTACCGGGCGTTTGGGTTTGCGTTTTGATCCCGAGGTTTACGAAAACAGCGGCAAGTTTAAAATAACCGAAGTGTTATCATTAAGTGCGGCGGATTTGGCGGGAAATATCCACGTTGGCGATTACCTGACTGCGATAGATGATCGGCCAATAAAACCGACCGATAACTTAGATCAGATGCTCGATAATAAAATTAACCGACGTGTTAGTTTAACCATCGGTTCCGGTGCTGATACGCATAAAGTAACCGTTCGTCCGGTTAGTTTGGCTACCGAAAAAGGCTTGCTGTACAAACAATGGGTGCAGCAGCAGCGCAATTATGTCAACAAAATCAGCAACGGGCGTTTGGGTTACGCGCATTTGTTTGATATGTCGGAGCAGTCTTTAAACCAGTTTTATTTGGATTTGGATGCCGAAAACCAATCCAAAGACGGTGTTATTGTGGATGTGCGCAACAACAATGGCGGTTTTGTAAATGCCTATGCGCTGGATGTCCTCACCCGAAAACCCTACTTAACGATGACTGGCCGAGGAATGCCCGCCGGGCCGGCACGGACGCAATTGGGGCAACGGACACTAGAACTGCCAACCATTTTGGTCACCAACCAGCATTCTTTATCCGATGCAGAAGATTTTACCGAAGGTTACCGAACAATGGGTTTGGGCAAAGTAGTTGGCGAACCAACGGGCGGCTGGATCATTTTTACCAGCAGTGTTACCTTGGTTGACGGTTCAGTTTTGCGGATGCCGTTCAGCCGGATTACCGACCACGAAGGCAAAGATATGGAACTGCACCCGCGCCCTGTTGACCTAACAGTTTCCCGTCAATTAGGTGAAGGGAACGCCAAAGATTCGCAGTTGGATGTTGCCGCTAAAGAGTTGTTGCAGGAAGTTGGAGGGAAGAAATCGAGATAGAAATAGTTTTTAATGCTTCTTTTATCACTTAAAAATTGGAATTTATGAAAGATATAAAAGTTTCATTTGATCCTACCATTAATCAAATTAAAGAAGTTAAAGCTTGGTTAATTGAAGAAGATAAAGTTTTTAAGGAAGGCTTTTTTTGTAATTGGAAACTGATTCAAAATTCACATATAGAAAAGAAGACAGGTGTTATTATAGTAAACGAAAACGTTGTAGGTTTTATAACTTGGTTTGGCAGTGAGCCTGTTGTTTCTATTGACATTGCGGAAATAAAACCAGGATTTAGGGGAATGGGTTATGGTAAAATTTTAGCAGAAGCTTTATTTAATAGGTTACAAATGCAAAATGTGAAGGTTTTAGAACTACATTGTCAACCTGCACAATCTGAAAAAATTTGGAAGAAGTTAGGGTTCAAGAATTTTTCAGATGTTAAAGATTTTGAAGGTTTCAACACAAATGAGGGAAGACATCTTTATAAAATTTTAGTTCCTTTTGCTAAACCAACTAAACCTATAAAAAGAAAAGCCGAATCTATTGAACTGTGGGCAGTAGATCCTCATTTAACTAAACGTTTTTTGCCTCAATGGATTTGGAACCTAAAGTTTGAAAAAGAAAGTAGGAAATTGATTAAACCAATTATTTTTCCTGCTAACCATGATTGGAATATTATGTGGAAAATAGGTTCTGATATAATTGAAGAAAACAAAATAAAACATTTTCAAAAAAGCACTATTGATTTTGGAAACTTTATAATTATTGAAAATTTACTAAGATAATAACGTTAGACACGACCTGCTAATGCTTCTTTTACCACCTAAAAATTAGTGTGATAAAAGAAGCATTTTTCATTCTCCCTCCAGCCGGTGCTGCGAAGGCAGAACTTTCACATCCTGCTCCACTTCTTTTTGTTCAACGTGGACGGCATATTCGGCAGGTTCAATTTTGTGGCCGTAATTATCTGCATAAACCTGTGTAAACTCGGCGCCAAAATATAAAATGGCTGCGGTGTAATAAATCCAAACCAAAATCACGATGATGGACCCGGCAGCACCGTAAGTAGAGCCGGTGCCGGTTGTTTGGATATAAATACCAATTAAATATTTGCCCAGCATAAACAAAAGGGAGGTAAAAAAAGCACCAGTACGCACATCGCGCCAGCCAATTTTTACATCGGGCAAAAACTTAAAGA
Source organism: uncultured Sphingobacteriaceae bacterium (assembly GCA_964244955.1). Taxonomy (GTDB): domain Bacteria; phylum Bacteroidota; class Bacteroidia; order Sphingobacteriales; family Sphingobacteriaceae; genus Mucilaginibacter_A. The sequence goes on from CAXTKQ010000003.1 coordinate 45,476, forward strand.
TGATCCCGAAAAGCACGGCAATCACCAGGAAAGTGATGCCCAGGTTGATGAGGTTGAAAAGCCGGACCGTAACTTCCGGAAAATAGTGGGTAATCTTGTTGCTTAAAGCAGAAATCAATGCACTGATAATCAGCGAAACAATTAGCAAAAAACCCAAACTGATCACCATCGAAAACGAGATCAACCTGTTGGTAATCATCTTTAACCAGCCTTTTTTCGGCTTTGCCTTAACGCGCCAAATCAGGTTGATCGAATCCTGGATTTCCATAAAAACGCTGGTGGCACCAATAATCAAGGTAACTACGCTGGTAACTACGGCAATACCAGTTTTGCCCGATAAGGACACACTTTTGATCATTTCCTGGATTTGCAATGCCGCGCTGCTGCCCACGTATGATTTTATTTGTGGGTAAATGTTGTTTTGAATGGCATCCTGACCCAAAAAAACACTGATCAAAGAGATGACGAGCATGAGCAGCGGCGCCAGCGCAAAAACAGTATAATAAGCCAGTGCGGCACTCAGTTTTAAACCGCGGTCGTCCATAAAGCCGTTAAAAGTGGCCATTAAAACTTTTCCTGATCTTTTAAAATATTTCCGGGCGAAGTAGTTTTTCATAATGATTTTGGCCGGTAAAAACAGTATGCTTAAAAGCTCCGGATGTTGTTAACGGTTGGAAACGATCAGCAAATCCAGGTCTTTGCTGGGGATGTTAAAACGTTCCGACAAATGCTGGCTGGTTAAATGCCCCTGGTAAATATAAACGGCATTGCGTACACCGGCTTTTTCCCAGATCACGTTTTTTAAACCGCCGTGTTCGCCGATGTCCAGCAAAATCGGGGCAAAAATATTGGTCAAAGCATAGGTTGCCGTGCGCGCCACGCGGGAAGCAATGTTGGGCACGCAATAATGGATCACATCATATTTTCGAAAAACCGGGTTGGTGTGGTTAGTTACTTCCGAAGTTTCAAAACATCCGCCCTGGTCAATGCTCACATCAATAATCACCGAGTTTGGTTTCATCTGGCTTACGGTTTCTTCGGTAACCATAGACGGCGTACGTCCAGAAACAGCGCGCATGGCACCAATGGCCACATCGCAAGTGGTAATGGCTTTTTCCAAAACGATAGGCTGGATAACGGAAGTGAAAACACGGCTGCCAATGTTGGTTTGCAAACGGCGCAGTTTGTAAATGGAAGGATCAAAAACTTTAACCTGCGCGCCCAAGGCCAAAGCCGTTCGGGCAGCATATTCGCCAACAGTCCCGGCACCCAAAATCACAATTTCGGTTGGCGGAACGCCGGTGATACCGCCCAGCATCAAGCCTTTGCCGTTAAAAACATTGCTTAAATATTCGGCAGCAATCAAAATGGAAGTAGCGCCAACAATTTCGCTCATGGCACGGACTACGCTTAAAGAACCGCCTTCGTCCTGTAAGTTTTCAAAGCAAAGTGCGGTTATTTTTTTGTTGATAAGCGCGTGCAGGTATTCGGCTTTGATAGTGGTGGTTTGCAACGTCGAGATCAAAGTCTGGTTCATCTTCATCAGCTCGATCTCGGCCAAAGTTGGCGGCGCAATTTTCAGGATGATGTCGGCCTGGTAAACCTGCTGTGTGTCGTACACAATTTGTGCACCCTGCTCGCTGTAATTGTTGTCGGTAAAATTGGCGGCCAGGCCGGCGTTTGATTCTAAAATAACCGTGTGCCCGTTATTTACTAAAGTGGCCACCGAAAGCGGCGTAATGGCAATTCGGTTTTCCTGGAACGAAGTCTCCTTCGGGATGCCGATGTACAGCTTGTTTTTTTTGTTCCGCACCTCCAGCATTGATTCCTGCGGCTGCATCATGGCCTGCTTGGCGATATCAGAAAAACCACTTAATGTGCCTGAACTCATAATTATTTTAAATTTCCGGTTGCTGAAATTAAGCAAATATAAGCCCTTTTGCAGATTAAATTTTCGCTATTGTTAATTTTCGGTGTTGATCGGGCTGCACTTCCAGCAAAACTTCAAGGTAATTTTGGGGCAAAAGGCCGGGGATTTTTTCCGGCCACTCGATCAAACAGTAATTACCCGAAGATAAATATTCTTCAAAACCCAAATCCAAAGCTTCCAACTGGTTTTTTAACCGGTAAAAATCGAAGTGGTAAACGATGCCTTTTGGATAATGATATTCGTTGACGATAGAAAAAGTTGGACTGGAAACCGCATCTTTTACGCCCAAAGCCGTACAAAAAGCTTTGATAAAAGTAGTTTTGCCGGCACCCATTTCTCCGGAAAAAAGCAAAACTTTAGTTTGGTTTTTTTCTGCAAAGCCAATCAATTGCGTTGCTGCTTCGGGTAATTCATCTATACTGATGGCATCAATTTGCATAGTTTTTACGGCTGTTCGGTTTTCATTTTCATTTTCAACAAAAATAGCTTTTAATTGATTGGCAGGTTTTTTAATAGCAACAGCGTTAATATTTTTTTCGGTTAAACGTTGCCTGCCAGAAACCATCCAACAGCAAACCTCGCCATTACGGTTAAACCAAACATGAACAATTACGCTCCGGCCCGCCGTAGTTTTTTAAAAACCAGGACAATTGATGTTACGTTTACCGTGATTCTGGGCTTGCTTACTGCGGTTTTTGGTTATTACGTTTTCACTTCGATCCGCAATTTTAAAGCAGCAAAAACTAAAAAAACGCTGGTGGCGGTTGCCCTTCCTCATCATAAAACCATTCGCCATAAAATTAAACACCGCGCAAAAGTTTTTGCCAAAAGTGCGCCTCCTAAAATTCCGGTTATTGATACTTCCGAAGTTGTTTCTTCCCAACAAAAACCAATTTTGCTACCTCAAATTTATGCCGATAAAAACAGTATGGGCAGTTCGGCCATTGATGGCAGTTTGAATCAAACTAAACCTATTATAGAAACACAAAGCACTGAAAAACAGCCAATAAAAGAAGCATCGCTGCCTTATACCACTTATTTGCGGGCGAACGAAACAGGCGTTATCAACATGCGGAAGTTTGATAACTACGGTTCGGAGATCATCAAAGTGATCCCAACCAATTCTGAAGTTTCGGTTTTGGAACGAGGAACGGTTTATTACAAAGTGCTTTTTGAAAATACCACCGGCTACGTGGCCAAATGGAACGTTATAAAAAAGTAAGTTTGCTTCGGATATTTACAGTTTAATTTTTAGGTGGGCAAGCAATTCGATCAGGAAAACAACCAGCGAAAAGGTCAAGTCGTTTTACAAGGCTTGACGATACCGGATTTAACGGAGGTGCTTATTTCCCGCCATACTTCTGTTGCTGTTGTTCCCGATCCGGTTGCGCACCATTACATTTTCCCAACAGAAATCGAACCTAATCACGGCGTTTTTACCAACTTGCGCAACAAGCAGGATTTTTTGCCGGTAACGGTAATCCAGGAAGCCGGAACGGTGTTTTTAACTTGCGCTTGCAAAGAAAAGCACGAGTTTTTGTGCGAACACCAGGCCATCGTTTTAACAGCGATCCTGAAAAAAGAAGATTTTCGGGTTTTTTATGACGACCGATTGCGCCACGAAAGGCTGAAAAAATTTGCTGCAGATTATGGTTTGGAACAGGAAACGGACTTGAACCAATTTTTCAAGATCAATTTTGAAGATAAACAACTCAGGATCAGCGCAAAATCACCGGAACTGCTTCCAGTAACGAAAGAAAGCCTGAACTTGTTGAAATCCATAATTGTGGATGATTCGGTTCCGGCAACAGCCGAAGACCAGGCCGTTTGCGTTGTCCTCAAACAACATAAATATTACAAGTATTTGTTGATTGAGTTGTACCAAAGCCAGCGGACGAAAGAAGGCAAAATTAAAAACCCGCTGACACTGATGCCGCCGCTGGATTTTATTTGGAAAACGGATGACGGCGAGCATTTAAAGTTTTATACGGCTGTCCATAAATTCCAAAACCACCAGCAAAAAGAAGTTAACGAGGCGGATATTTCGGCTTTGAAAGCCATTGTTAAAAACCCGTCGGGTTATGAGTTTTATTACCATGACAACGAAATTTCGGAAAACATCACGGCTTCGTCCATCTTTCCGGTTGCTGTTGCTTTATTAAAGGAGGAACCAAAATTGACCGTTCAGGCGAAAGAGCAATTTTTTGAACTTTCGGGCAGCGTGGAGATTGAGCAGCAAATTTATGCTTTAAAAGATTTGCCAATCTGGGTTACTTATTTTATCCGGGTTGAAGAAAAATTGTATCTGGTCAACAACTTGCAAGCTTTAAATGTGATTGCTTTGCTCAGCAAAAAACACGAAAACTTGTTGGTGCATGTTTCTAAATTTCAGGAGTTTAAAAATCAATTACTGTCAAAACTGGAGGAAAAGATCAGCGTCAATTACTCGCATATTCCGGTTGCTACGCCGGTTCAGTTGGAAAAGGAAGGCTTCAGCCAGGAGAAAGAAAAGATCATTTATCTTTCGGATTTTGGTGCGTACGTGATGATTATCCCGGTGATGCGTTATGGCGAAGTGGAAATTTCCATCCGTACAAAAAAACTCATTTATACGGTTGATGCACAGGGAAAAGAGTTTCAGGTGCCGCGCGACGAGGAGGAGGAAGACCAGTTTACGGCCTTGCTGATTAAACAACATCCGTATTTTGAAGAGCAGCTTTCTGATCCGCTGCACTATTTTTACCTGCATAAAAAACGCTTTTTGCAGGAAGGCTGGTTTTTGAATGTTTTTGAGGAATGGCAAAGGCACAACATCACTATTCTGGGTTTTAACGAACTGGAAAGCAATCGGTTAAACCCAAACAAAGTAAAGATTACGATCCGGGTTTTGAGCGGCACGAACTGGTTTAACAGCAATATCAATGCACGTTTCGGCAAAACGAAAGCTACATTAAAGCAAATTTACCGGGCCGTAAAAAACCGGACGAAATACGTGTATCTGGACGATGGAACGTTGGGGATTTTGCCCGATGAATGGATCGAAAAATTTAACCATTATTTTAATTCGGGCGAGGTTGAAGGTGATGATAACTTGCGGATTTCTAAAAGCAATTATGCTTTGATTGAGCAGCTTTTTGACGAGCAAATGCTGGACGAAAACGTAAAAGCCGAGATCGGCAATTATCAGCAAAAGCTCACCAATTTTAGTGCGGTAAAAACAGTATCCGTTCCCCAGGAATTTCGGGGCGAACTTCGGCCGTACCAACAGCAGGGTTTAAGCTGGCTCAACTTTTTGGATGATTTTAATTTTGGCGGCTGTTTGGCCGACGATATGGGTTTGGGGAAATCGGTACAAATCATCGCCTTTATTTTATCTCTACGGAAAAAGGTAAAGCAAAATACCAACTTGCTGATCGTACCAACGTCGCTGATTTTTAACTGGCAGCAGGAGCTAGAAAAGTTTGCGCCAAGCATCCGGGTTTTAACAATTTACGGTGCGGACAGGATTAAAAGCGCACAGGACTTTGACCAATACGAAGTAATCCTAACTTCTTACGGAACGCTGCTTGCTGACATTAACTTTTTAAAAGATTACGTTTTTAATTACGTGTTTCTGGATGAATCGCAGCAAATTAAAAACCCGGAATCGCAACGTTACAAAGCCGCGTGTTTGTTAAAATCCAAAAACCGGATGGTGATCACGGGCACGCCTGTGGAAAATAATACGTTTGATTTGTTCGGTCAGTTATCTTTTGCCTGTCCGGGTTTGCTGGGCAGCAAATCGTACTTTAAACGGTTGTATTCCGAACCGATTGACAAATTTAAAAGCAGCAAACGCACGGCAGAATTGCAACATAAAATAAAGCCATTTATGCTGCGCCGAACGAAACAGCAAGTTGCAGCCGAACTTCCGGAAAAAACAGAAATGGTTTTGTATTGCGAAATGAAGCCCGAACAGCGCAGCATTTACAATGCTTACGAAAAGGAATTCCGGGATTATATTTCGGCAACAACCGGCGATGAACTGAAAAAAAGCGCGATGCACGTGTTGAAAGGGATTACGCGGCTCCGGCAAATTTGCGACTCGCCGCAACTGATTAAAGGCGAAAAAATGCCTGGAAATGCTTCTGCCAAAATTGAGTTTTTGCTGGAGGAAATAGCAGGCAAAATCCATCAGCATAAAATATTGGTGTTCTCGCAGTTTGTTTCGATGCTGGAACTGATACGGGAAGAATTGGTTAAGAAAAAAATCGGCTTTGCGTATTTGACCGGACAAACACGGAAGCGGCAAGCCGTGATCGAAAAATTTCAGCAGGATGCGGAAACCCGCGTTTTCCTGATCAGTTTAAAAGCCGGCGGCACCGGTTTAAATTTAACGGAAGCGGATTATGTTTACCTCGTAGACCCTTGGTGGAACCCGGCGGTAGAAAACCAGGCGATTGACCGTTGCCACCGCATTGGCCAGGATAAAAATATTGTTGCCGTGCGGTTGATTTGCCCCGATACGGTGGAGGAAAAAATCATGCTGTTGCAACAGCATAAAAACGAACTGGCCAATGATTTGGTCAAAACTAAAAATTCGTTTTTTAATGGGTTGGGGAAAGATGGGTTGTTGGAATTGTTGTCGTAAAAGAAGCATCGGTCGGCTTTCAAAAAAATGAGATGCTTTTTTTAGCAAAAAAAGTTTGCCGACCGAGATCAGATGTAGTTGCCCATATGCTCCAAATGCTGTTTGCAATTGCAAGACAAAAGCAACCAAATGAACGTAATGGGAACCAGTAAAGAACTGTTTTTTGTTCTGACTTTGTTTAAAATCTGCTTTAATTTTGTTTTCTTTTAAAATATTATTGCTTATGTTTGAAACAAATTCGACGCAAATACGTCAAACAAACACATAAAAATTTTCCGGCTATGAAAGACGCTCTTAATGATACATTGGCAGCGATGGACTCAACCTTTACTGCATTTGGAAAATTATTTAAATTTTACTTCGTCCCCAATAATGATGTCATGAGCGACGAAGCCAAAAAAATATTTTCAAACGATGCAGATCGAAAAAAGTATATTGATGCAGTAGAATATTTAAAAAAAAACCCAACAGAAACGAAAGAAATTGAACTTTCAACCAAAGAAAAATTAACATTAATGTCTTAAAGTGGAAAGTCAGTTTACAATTAGTGGCTTACTTTTTATTATCTGCCTAATTGTACCAGGAGTTATATTTAAAAGGTTTTATTTTCAAGGCCAGTTTTCCAAACAATTTGGAGCTGGCCTTTTTGCTGATAGATTAATTACAAGTATATTCTGGGGAATTATTGTACAAATAACAACATACTTAGTTTTTAGTAAGAGCTTAGACTTTTCTTATAAAGACATCCAACAAAAGGTTGAAATTACATACAAAAATATTTTTCAGAATACTTTACCAAATCTGTCATATAAAGACATTTCGTGGTTTTTACTGTATTTGCTTGCTTCTATTTTTGTTGCATCATTATTAGGAAACCTGTTACATCAATTAGTAACGATTCTTAAACTTGACATACGTTATAAAGTAATTCGGTTTGAAAACGAATGGCATTATTATTTTACTGGGCGGATATTATACGAAGCTGATTTTAAAAGTAATAAGAAAGGTAAAGTATTATCTGTAAATGTAGATTTAGTTGTAAATGACGGAAGCGAAGGCAATAAAATGATTTCTGGCTATCTAACACAATATACAATTTCACCAAAAACTGGACAGCTTGATTTAATTTGTTTGACTTCGGCAAAGCGTTGGTCGAAAAGACAAAAAATGTTAGTTGATGTGCCTGGAGATTGCTTTATTGTACCTTATGAAAAAGTTGTAGATTTTAATTTAACTTACAATATGCCAGTAATCAATCAAGGCAGAAGAGCAAAGGTGTTTAATACGCTCTCAATGCTTGGTTTTATTGTTATAATCTTTGCTACATTTTATCCTTGGTTTTTAAATTTAAGCATATTTAAAAAGTTTTTATCTTCAATTTTTTTGACTGCAAGTGCCTTATGGTTTTTGTTGTTTTTACTTAACAATTTTCAACCAAATCCTTCATCGAAATTAAAGATTGGCGGCTTAATTATCTGCCTAATCCTTTTTGTAATTTTTGGTTGGTTAGCCATACTCAATATGAATCTCCAAACGGGTATATATCAGTTGCTACAGCACATATACTATTGTTTGCCTTTTACTAACCTATCTAAATGAAAAATCTAAGAAGCTGTTTAAAAACGGTGAAAAGAAAAAAAGAGCTGTCGCTGAGCTAGTTTAAGGAATACTAATTTTGAGTAACGACAAACAGAATTAGTATGAATTCTTATTCCAGCAATTTAAGCGACAGCCAGTGGCAATATATATCAAATTTTTTAGATACGGAACGGAACCGGAAGTACCATTTACGGGAAGTGTTCAATGGGATACTTTACCTGGTCAAGACAGGGTGCCAGTGGCGGATGCTCCCAGGTGATTTTCCTGACTGGCGGATTGTTTATTATTACTTTTCGAGTTGGAAAAGGCTTGGCGTAATTGAGGTGCTGCAGGAAGCCTTGGTAGAAAAGACAAGGCTGAAAAGCGGGCGCAAAGCGCAACCAACAGCAGGCATCATTGATGCACAATCAGTTAAATCAACGCTTGTAAGCAGCGAAAGCAAGGGTTTTGATGCTGGCAAGAAGGTAAAAGGGGTCAAGCGCCATATTGTTACCGATACGTTAGGGCTTGTACTGGCCGTAGCCATCCAAAGCGCGTCTGTACAGGACAGGGACGGTGCGATGGAAACAGTTAACAAGATGAGCGAAAGTTGGAGGGCAATAACCAAAATATTTGCCGATGGCGGGTACCGTGGCAAGCTAATAGAATTAATTAAAACCACCTTTAAAATACAAATGGAAATTATCAAGCGGAACGAGCTTCATACCTTTAAAGTACTGCCTAAAAGATGGATCGTGGAACGGACTTTTTCCTGGATAGATGCCCACAGGCGAAACTCGAAAAACTATGAACGCCTTAACAATACTGGCGTTGCAATGGTGCATTTAACTTCTATTAGAATTATGTTGAACCGTTTTTAAACGGCTTCTAACATCAAGGAAAATAATTTAACAAGTGGTCCCGACGGGAATCGAACCCATATCTAAAGTTTAGGAAACTTCTATTCTATCCGTTGAACTACGGGACCATTTTAAAAACTATCGGATCACGCTGCCATTGACAAACGCTTCCGATGGTGCTGCAAAACTAAGTTTTCCTTCGGGATTTTCGGCCATTAAAATCATGCCTTGTGATAAAATTCCTTTGATTTCACGTGGCTCCAGGTTTACCAAAATGCTTACCTGTTTGCCGATAATGGCTTCCGGCTCAAAATATTCTGCAATTCCGGAAACGATTGTCCGCTGGTCCAAGCCAGTATCAATACTCAATTTAAGCAGTTTTTTTGTTTTGGCCACTTTTTCTGCGGATAAAATTGTCCCTACGCGAATATCCAACGCTGCAAATTGTTCGAAAGTAATGTTTGGTTTTGCTTCGATCAAGGGTAGTTTTACCTGTTCGTTTTCCATTTTGGTGTTCAATAATTTTTGTGTTTGTGCTTCAATCTGCGCATCTTCTATCTTTTCAAACAGCAATTTTGCTTCATTTAAAACATGTCCTACCGGCAATAAATCTGCTGTTCCGGCTTTGCCCCAATTTTGCATTGACAAATTTAGCATGGTAAACAAAGCATCGGCACTGTTTGGCAAAAACGGCTGCGATAAAATAGCCAGGTTTGCGGCCAATTGCAAGCCAATATTCAACACGGTTTGTACGCGTTCCGGGTCTGTTTTGATCAGCTTCCAAGGTTCTTCATCGGCCAGATATTTGTTGCCGAGACGCGCCAAATTCATAAACTCGGTTAATGCTTCACGGAAACGGTAATTCTCCAAAGCGTTACCGATTTTGTCCGGAAACTCTTTTAACTGTTCGGTCAATCCTTCGTCTTGCGGGGATAAAGTGCCAAGCGGCATCACTTTTCCACCAAAATATTTATGCGATAAAACAAGCACGCGGTTGATAAAATTGCCATAAATGGCAACCAGTTCGTTGTTGTTGCGCGCCTGAAAATCTTTCCAGGTAAAATCATTGTCTTTGGTTTCAGGCGCAGCCGAAGTCAACACATAACGCAGCACGTCCTGCTTCCCAGGAAAATCTTGTAGAAACTCTGGCAACCAAACGGCCCAATTTCTGGAAGTCGAGATTTTATCGCCTTCCAAATTTAAAAACTCATTGGCCGGAACTTGATCGGCCAGATGGTATTCACCATGCGCCATCAACATCGCCGGAAAAATAATGCAATGGAAAACAATGTTGTCTTTCCCGATAAAATGCACCAATTTGGTTTCTTCCGATTTCCAGTAATCTTCCCATAATGCTTCTTTTACCGGTATATTTTTGAGGTAATATTCCGCTTTTTTTTCTTCGGAAAGATTAGGATTCAGCAAATCTTTTGTTGCAGAAATATAACCGATCGGCGCATCAAACCAAACATATAAAACTTTACCATCGGCACCTGCAACCGGAACTTTTACGCCCCATTCCAAATCGCGTGTCATGGCGCGCGGCTGCAAACCGCCGTTCAGCCAGGATTTACATTGGCCTAAAACCGTTGGACGCCAGGCTTCACGGCTTTCAATATACGCTTCAATTTCGGGCTGCATTTTATCCAGCGGCAAAAACCAGTTGGTGGTTTTGCGTAGCACTGGCGGTTGTCCGGATAAAGTAGAATGCGGGTTGATCAGGTCCGTTGGGTTTAAAGAAGTGCCGCATTTTTCGCACTGGTCGCCGTAAGCATTTTCGTTGCCGCAAACGGGGCAAGTGCCAACAATATAACGATCGGCCAAAAACTGCTGCGCGCTTTCATCGTAATATTGCTCAGTTGATTCTTCGGTAAAAACGTTTTTATCGTACAAATTTCTGAAAAATCCGGCCGCCGTTTCGTGGTGCGTTGCCGAAGATGTGCGGTGATAAATGTTAAAAGAAATCCCAAAATCTCGGAAAGAATCGCCAATAATTTTATGGTATTTGTCCACCACTTCCTGCGGCGTAATGCTTTCTTTTCGCGCTTTTAAGGTGATCGGAACGCCATGCTCATCGGATCCGCATACAAAAATCACGTCTTTTTCTTTCAGGCGAAGGTAGCGCACATAGGTATCGGCCGGGATATAAACGCCAGCCAAATGACCAATGTGCACCGGGCCGTTGGTGTAAGGCAAGGCGGCGGTTACCGTATATCTTTTTATCTGATGATCTTCCAAAGTATTTGCGGGATATTTTTTAATTTGCAAAGATAAGCCAATTTGGCTGCCCTTAAAATTTGGTTTGAATTATATGAAGATCATCCAACCACCTTTTCTGAAAAAAGGCGATAAAGTTGCCCTCACTTGTCCGGCCAAGAAGTTGCCGCACGCGATGACGGACGCGATTTTGCTTTTAGAATCCTGGGGATTGGAAGTGGTTTTGGGCGAAACGATGGCGGCTTCTTACCATCAGTTTGCCGGCGACGATGCTTTACGCGCTTCGGATCTGCAACGTTTTATTGCCGATAAAAGCATCAACGCCATTTTTGCCGCACGCGGCGGTTACGGCACGATCCGAATAATTGACGAGGTTGATTTTATGCCGATAAAAGAAGCACCAAAATGGATCATCGGTTTTAGCGATATTACCGTTTTGCACACACATGTTTTTTCGGTTTTTGGCCTGCAAAGCATCCACGGACAAATGCCGGTAACCATTCCCGACGGAACGGCAGCATCTTTGGAAACCTTAAGAAAAGCTTTATTTGGAGAAGAATTCAGCTACCATTTCTCCGCAGAAAAACTAAACCGCGAAGGCGAAGCACAAGGAATTTTAGTTGGCGGGAATTTGGCTTTGTTGGCTGCGGTTTCCGGCTCTGTTTCTGATCTGGATTATGTTGGAAAAATTTTGTTTATAGAAGATGTAGGCGAATATTTGTACAATATTGACCGAATGATGCGAACCTTAAAACGCGCCGAGAAATTGAAAAACCTGGCCGGTTTAATGGTTGGCGGTTTTACCGAACTGAAAGACAACGAAATACCGTTTGGGCAAACCGCCGAAGAAATTATTTTTGAAGCGGTTAAAGAATACGCTTATCCGGTTTGTTTTAATTTTCCGGCCGGGCATATTCCAAATAACCAGGCTTTGATCTTCGGAAAAACACTAAATTTAGCTGTGCAAAAACAGCATACCACCGCAACTTATATTTAACATGGCAATTTTTGAGAACTTAGGGAAGTATAAAAATTTGGGCCTTTTGCTGATCCGCATTGGCTTAGGCATTATGTTTATTTATCATGGCGTGCCCAAATTAGCCGGCGGACCAGAACTTTGGGAGAAACTTGGCGGCGCGATGAAAGGCATCGGCATTAATTTTGCGCCCGCTTTTTGGGGGTTTATGGCTGCCGCTACCGAAACTTTTGGCGGCCTGCTGCTGATTATTGGCTTGGCTTTCCGTCTGGTTTGTATCCTTTTGGTTATCAATTTAATCATTGCTGCGCTGATGCATTTAAGCAAAGGCGACGGTTTGCAAGGCGCGGCACATGCCATTGAAGACGCCATTATGTTTCTGGGCCTGTTGTTCATTGGCCCCGGCATTTACAGTGTGGATAAAAAATGATTTGCAAATGGCTGCTTATGGTGGTTTTTGGGTTGATCAGCTTAAAAGGGAGCAGCCAGAACATGCTGTTAAAAGGCGATTATGCCGAAGCGGTCAGCCTCAACGTAAACCAAAAATACGTTTTTAAAAATTCGGCTGTCGGTTTTGGCCGCGAACAGGAATATCCTAAGAAAAAGAAATACAACCCAAGCTACTTATTTGAAAAAGAGCGGAACACAAGTTGGTTCAGCTTAACTGTTCCGGCCAATGGTTTTTTGACTTTTGAAATTGCGCCGGTTTCTGTTGAGGATGATTATGATTGGATGCTTTTTAAAGAGAAAACTTCTAACGCGACTGAAAGCACGATAGATTATAACCATCCGGTACGCAGCAACAACAGCCGGAACGATTTTTCGGTGGGCGGGAAAACAGGATTAAAAGATGGTTTTACCGAAAGCTTTACATCGCCCGGACCGGGAAAAAGCTTTTCCAAACCGATTGAAGTACAGCAGGGCGAAAATTATATTTTGGTGGTTGACAATATTTATCCCGGCGGAAAAGGGTTTACGTTCACCTCCAAACTGCAAAAGATATTGCCGTCGCAAATTCCGCCTTTGGTTGTTTCCGGAATTATTAGTGATAAAAGAAGCATGCAACCGCTACGTGCCGCTATTACGGTGGAAGATACCGCCGGAAAAGCTGTAGCAACGGCAGTTTCCGATTCTTTATCCGGAAAGTTTAGCTTTAAAATTCCTCCCGAAAGCAATTATACTGTTGCCATTGATAAGCAAGGCTATGTTTTGCTCAATGATTTTTTGCCGGTAAAAACAGTACCGCAACCGCAAACTTACCAACTGCAAAAACTGCAAACAGATGCGCACATCATCTTTTATAACATCCGCTTTTTGCCGAACAGTGCGGTTATCGTCAACACTTCCGGCTCAGATTTAAACCGTTTGCTTCATTTTTTGGAGCAGGAAAAGGATTGGAAAATCCAGATCATCGGCCACACCAACGCCAATGTTTTTACTGATGAACGCTATCTGCAACGCCTGTCCGAAAGACGCGCCTGGGCCATTAAAAACTTTTTGTTAAACCGCGGCATCGCCAGCGAACGGATGCGCTGCTTTGGCCTGGGCGGAAAACACCCGCTGTATGACAACAAAAAACCCGAAGAAGCCGTGAGGAACCTTCGGGTTGAGATTGTGTTGGAAAAGTAAGGGATTAGCTTAATAGCCCGGATTTTGTGGAATATTAGGGTTTGCATTTAACTCAGCAACAGGAATTGGCCAGATATAATGAAAATCACTATAAGGAATTGCTGCTTTTGAAGTATTAACAACAGGGCGTGTAGCTGTATTGTATTGAGATCCATCGCCTTTTAAATCAGTTAGTAAAACCTTGGCTGGTATCCCTCCGCCTGCAACAGCAAAAGCAGATTTAGACAAACGGGTGATATCAGGCCATCTTCGTCCCTCTCCAGCAAATTCGATACGTCGTTCTGCCAAGATAGCCCTGGTTAAATCATCACCGGCTGCAAATCTGGCTATCGTATACGGCAACGCTGTTGCAGGCAATGCCCTGTTCCTTACAGCATTTAATAGCGTTAATGCCTTTAGGTCTAATGCTGTTGTACGGGCATAGGCTTCGGCAACATTTAACAATACTTCAGCATAACGAATAATAGGTGCATAATCTGTTTTGTTTGTTGGGTCGCGGTATTTGTAGTTGTAAAAGTATTTAGCACCACTTGTTGTAGCTTGAACCTGCATCAATGTCCTTCTGGTATCGCCGGTTACCCAATAAGAGTAGTTATAAAGGTTAGGGCTGGTACAAATTAACCCACGGCCACCAAAGGCAACGGTAACGCCATTAATGGTAGCACTAACAGCGCCAAACATATTAGGCAAAGCACCATTAACACCTCCGTTTGCTGCTGCACTGTTCTCAATAGAAAACACAGATTCTGTATTGTTGCTGAAGCTGGTAAACGGCCCGTCAGGACTTGCAGTTAATTTGTAACCACCAATAGGGCTGGTAAAAGAAGCACCAGAAGATGTGCCTAATTTCGTCCCTTCTGCAATTACACCGACAAAATTTTCCATGTGCAATTTAACGCGTGTTTTTAATGCAATTGCAGCAGCTTTGGTAGCCCTGGTGATTTGGTAGCTGGAACGTGTAGCCGGAAGATTTGCCTCGGCATAATCAAGGTCTGCTAAAATTTTGATATAATCATCTGCTACAGTACCTCTGCCAACAGCAATCTGGGCATCAACCGCACTTGTAGAATTAACAGCTACTGTACGGTAAGGAACACCAGGATTATTTCCTTTATTATCAACATAAGGACGGCAAAAATCAATAGCAAGCTCATGATGGGCCAGTGCGCGTAAAAACCTTGCCTCGCCTTCATATTGAGTGGCAACAGACGAACTGATGGTTCCACTTGCGGCAGCAGATTCAACACCGGCAATTAAAATGTTGCATTGGTTTATTAGTGCGTACAAGTTGCTCCACATGTTAACATTATTTGCTGTGGTTGCATCATAAGTACTTTCATAAGTAATTTGGTAAAATGTAGCTAAATTTACCATGTCTTCGCCGCGCATTTCAGCTTGCTCGATCGAAGCCGCACCAAAAGGATAACCGCGACCGGCACCGCCGTTATAAGACCCTACTGCTGCCGTATTATACATACCTGCAGCAACTAATTCAATATTGGCCGGTGTAGTAAAAGCTGTTGCTTCTGATAAGGAGTTGATTGGATTTAACTCTGTATATTTTTTACATGATGCTACCGATAGCATGGTAATTGCAGAAGTTAAAACAACTCCTTTTTTTAATATATTTTTAAAGTTCTTTTTCATTTAATATATTTTTAAAATCCAATATTAACACCAATTGTATAGGTGCGTGCTTTAGGGTTGGTATTGTAATCAACCCCTAATTGGCTGTTTGTGTTAAGCGTATAATTATTTGTTAATTCTGGGTCCAAACCTTTGTATTTAGTTAATACAAAAGCATTTTGTACCTCAGCATATAAACGTACCCTGTTTAATTTTACTTTATCTAATAATGTTTTGGGCAAGCTGTATCCTAAGATAATGTTTTGGGCACGAATAAATTTACCATCCTCCACAAAACGGGAATAAGCACTACCGGTTAAGTTAAGAAAATTATCACGGCCATAAAAAAGTTTAGGCACATCGGTAATCTGACCCGGCGTAGTCCAACGATTTAAAATCTCCGTTCCATTATTTTGAAACTTCTGGTTTAATAAACTTTCCTGACGGGTAACATTCATAATTTTATTCCCACCGGAATAAGTAAAGTAAACACTTAAATCTATTCCTTTATAAGTAAAGGTGTTGTTAAAGCCTCCGTAATAAGTTGGAAGGGAATTGCCCAAAATTTTTCTATCGGTAGTTGCACTCAAAGAAGTTTGTGTGGTAAGCGCGGTAGGATTGGCAGGATCGTAATTATAATAAGTTTGATTTGGAATATTGCCTTGAATAACTTGTCCGTTACCCTTAATATATAAGGGATTACCATTTACAGTATTTACTCCTGCGTACTGATAACCATATATAGAACCAACGGAATAACCTACACGATTGACGTTATAAGTATAAGGAATATCTGAGTTATTGTTAGCTAAAGTTGTAATCTTATTTTTAACAAAAGTTACGTTAAAATCTGTTGTCCAGCTAAAATCTTTTGCACGGACATTAACAGAGTTAACAGCAAACTCAAAACCTTTATTAACCATAGTACCTACGTTTTCATTAATAGCATTTCCGGGTACGCCCAACGAGGGAGCTGTAGGGGCAGCTAAAATCAGGTTGTTGTCTTTATTTTCAAAATAATCAGCAGTAACATTAATCCTATTGTTTAAAAAACTAATATCCAACCCAGCATCATATTTATCGGTAGTTTCAAACTTTAAGGAGCTGTTGCCAACTTGCCCATAAGCTAAACCACTTTGCACACCATAAGTTGCAGCAGAGAAAATGCCAGCAAAAGGATAGTTGCCAATATTTGTATTGCCAGTTTTAGCGTAACTAGCCCTAAGCTTTAAATCACTAATAAAACTAAGTGCTTTTGAATCTGTAAAAAATGATTCTCTTGAAACTCTCCACCCTAAGGAAGCACCAGGCAAATAAGCATATTGTTTTCCTAAAGGAAGTGAAGATATGGCATCTGCCCTGTAAGTTACCCCTACTAAATACCGGTCTTTAAATGAATAATTAATACGGCCAAAAAATGATTTATAAGCATTTTCTGTCACTCCGCCACCAATCCCAAATGTTGATTGCGTTAAAGAGCTACTTATAATATTTTGTCCGCCAAAAAAAGTACTTGATATTCCCTGTCCGCTTGCGTAGAATGATCTGTACCTTGATTTTTGATACTCTATACCAGCAACTGCATTAATATTATGATCCCCGATAATTGTATTGTATGATAATGTATTGATCCAGTTATATCTAAATTGTGGAATGTACTGCTGAAATTCATACCCTCTTGTCGAACCGCCACCATCACCATGTAATGGATCCCAATATTGATAGTCTTCCCCAAATAAAGCATTAGTACCTAACTGGGTCCTTAAATCTAACCCTTTAACAATGTTAATATTGGCAAAGGCATCACCATTAAAAGTTGTATTTTGATTGCTGTAAATGTTATGGTCTAAAATATATTTGATATTGGTATAATTATCATCAATATCCCTAAGGTTAGTCCCGTTTGTACCCCTTCCTAAACTATTTAATGTACTTAGGTTATAAGAACCATCGGCATTTATTGCCGGTACGTTAGGTAGTGCACGTATAGCATTGCTTACGTTTCCTGACAGCGCATTTGTTCCTGTATTTAAACCTAAGTTTTGAATGTAGGAAAGAGAGGTGTTAATTCCAAAAGTAACATGATTACTTAAAGCTTTTTGCTCTACTTTACCTCTATACTGATATTTTCTCTGGCTATTATCTGTAATTATACCTTTAAAATCAGCATAATCTAAAGAGAAAAAGTAATTTGTTTGTTCAGTGGCCCCACTAACAGATAAAGCATGGTTTTGCTGAAAAGCACTGTTGTTAAAAACAACTTTTTGCCAGTCGGTATTGATTACATTGCCATTTGCATCAAGCGTAGGAAAAGCTGCTGCAACAGACCCTGCATTAATTAACTTCTCATTAGCAATAGTAATAAACTGATTAGCATCTAACAATTTAAACCTTTTTGAGGGCTGTGATGAAGCAAACCAGGAATCATAAGAGATCCTCGGCTTACCCAAAATACCCCTTTTAGTAGTAATAATTACCACACCATTAGATCCTCTGGAACCATAAATAGCCGTAGAAGCACCGTCTTTTAATACATCTACGCTCTGAATATCATTCGGGTTAATATCACCCAATGGGTTATTTGGCGTAACACTACTTTGATTTCCAGTAATAATCGGAACACCATCTACTACATACAGTGGATCAGCGCCACCTGTAATTGAATTTGTACCCCGGATACGGATAACCGGAGCAGCTCCCAAAACACCACTTGGTACCGTTACCTGTACACCAGTTACTTTACCGGCCAAGGCTTGGTCAAAACTGGCCACTGGTTGGTTTGTTAATTGAGAGCCTTTAACACTACCGATCGAACCCGTTACGTCTTTTCTTTCCTGTGTGCCATAACCCACTACAACAACTTCATTTAATTGACTGGCCGAACCTAGAAGTGCCACAATAGCCCTATTGCCTGTTACAGTTATAGTCTGGGTTTTAAAACCAATAAAACTAAAAACCAATCTTGAGTTGCTGTTAGGGACCTTAATAGCGTAAGTACCATCAGCACTTGTTTGTGTGCCAATTTTAGTTCCTTGAACCATTACACTTACGCCTGGTAATGGCAAGCCATCATCTTTTCCGGTAACTACACCGGTAATAGTCCTGGTTTGTGCATTGGCTTGAGAGACAAACAGCAACAAAACCCATAATAAATTAAGTAAAATTTTTTTCATTCGTTTGCTAATTGTTAATGTGGGGATTAAAGTATAACAAAATAATTTTAAAACAAAGCCTTAGAATATTAACTGCTTCTATTGTTTCATATAGGTTGTTTAAAAATTGAAAATTGACAAAAAAATAACAAAACATAGTTTTAAAAGCATGTTTAAAATTTACTTAATCAATCCCTATGCTCCTTTTATCACCTAAAAATTGGTGAACACTTGGTTTTTGTTTATTTAAATTAATACAAGTGCCAACCTTTATGGCATAAAAGAAGCATTCAACATTTCGTCCCACTCTTTTTCAAAACCTCCTTCAAAAAATATTTTCATTTAATTTAGTACTATGTATTGCACAATACAATCCTAAACCTATATCTTTGTAATATGATATTGGAAAACACGCAAACCCAAATGAGGAAGGGCATCCTGGAATACTGTATCCTCGCCATTATTTCCCGCGGGGAAATTTATGCCTCGGATATTATTGCCGAACTAAAAGTTGCAAAACTGCTGGTGGTGGAAGGCACGTTGTACCCGCTCCTCACCCGTCTTAAAAATAATGGCCTGCTTAGTTACAACTGGGTAGAATCCACTTCCGGGCCGCCGCGAAAATATTACCAGTTGACTTCGGAAGGCTCTGTGCTGCTAAAACAACTGGACGCAACCTGGCAAGAGCTGTCCTTCGCGGTAGAAGTATCCTTAAAAGCAAGAAACAATAACCTGTAAACCATCACACCTCATACCCCACACCTCATACCTAAATACCATGAACAAAACAATTATCATCAATATAAACGGCATCATTTTTCATATCGAAGAAGATGCTTACGACATCCTGAAAAACTACATGACCGGCATTAAAAAGCACTTTGCCAGTTCGGACGACAGCCTGGAAATTACAACCGATATTGAAAACCGTATCGCCGAAATGTTCTCCGAGCTTTTAAGGCGGGAAGGCAAACAAGTAATCGTTACGCCTGATGTTACCGCGGTAATTTTACAAATGGGAACCATTGAGGATTTTTCGACTGGAGAACAAGAACCTGCTTTTACTGCTGGCACAACAGAACATTCTACAGAACGACGGTTGTTCCGCGACCCCGACGATCATTTAATTGGCGGCGTTGCGGCCGGTATGGCCAATTATTTTGGTATCGAAGCACTTTGGGTTCGCCTGATTTTTGTGGTTTCGCTTTTTGGTGCCGGCAGTGGTTTGCTGGTTTACATTATCCTTTGGGCCATTATCCCGCGCGCCAATACCCGGACAGAAAAAATGGCCATGAAAGGAGAACGTGCTGATTTACAAGGCTTTAAACGCAATTTTGATGAAGAGTTAAAAAACATCAAACAATCCTTGTCCAACGCCAACCGCGAAGCCAAGCCTTTTGTTTACAAAATTAGGGACTTCGTTGGCGAGTTTTTATTGCTCCTGCAACGTTTTTTTAAGGGAAGCGGCAAAATCCTTTTAAAACTAATTGGCTTATTTATTATTATCGTATGTGCCTGTACTCTAATCGGTTTACTGGTTTCCATTGTGGTTTTCTCTGCCAATCAATCCATGTTTGTGCATGGTTTTTCGCCTTTTAATATTGTTGATTATAAGTTTAGCAATATCATCTATGTATGCGGGTTTTTGGTTTGCGCCATTCCGTTATTTGGCTTGATCCTTTTTACCATCCGCATCGTTTTTTCCAGGAATGTTTTAGGCAGGTCAATTGGTTTTATTTTGTTGATTGGCTGGATTGCCGCCGTAAGCACTTTGGCTTTTTATGCCACAAAAATAGCAGCCGACTTTAGGTACACGGCCAGTTTTAACCAAAGCATGGACATTATGCCAACGCAAAGCCAGCATTATTTCCTCAAAATAAACACGGCCAAAATTTTGACGAAAGAAGACAGCGCAACTTTAGGCATCAAAAAGAATGATTTTGCCAACCGCATTATTGTCAACATGAACAATGAAAACGACACCGATATCAGCCCGGAAAATGTTTCTTTGTTTATCGAAAAAAGTGAGAATGAGTTTCCCTCGCTGGTAGAGTCTTACCGTTCAAAAGGCGCAAACTATCAGGAAGCTTTGCTCAATGCCCGCAACACCCAATATAATTTTATGCAGGAAGATACGGTGATTAAGTTCGACCGTAAATTAATACCGATAAAAAAAGCATCCTGGCGCGACCAGAAAATTGATTTAACGCTGAAGCTTCCCTTAAATTCCATCATCACCATTGATGAAGGTTTAGATTTTATTTTGCGCGATGTGGATTTGTACAGTTGCGACAACCAGGACGACAAAAACCGGGGCAAACGCCTGGCCAAGTTTAAAATGACCGAAACGGGCTTGGTTTGTTTAAAAGATTCTACCAAACATCAGGAAGAAGGGCAATAATTGTTGTCGCTTTGTCATTTCGACCGAAGGGAGAAATCTTCTTCAAAGCAGGATTATGTCTTTTTACTTTGAAGAAGATCCCTCTTAACATCGGGATGACAAAGCGCAGAAATGCAAAGCGCTACTTTCTAACTTTCCGTCTTTCGGTCTTCCCAACTTCCTGGCTTTTTTCGAATGCTTCTTTTATCCCCTAAAAATACTTTTTAAAATCTGTAACCAAACCGCTGCTTCCTGCATCTTACTAACAAATACCGTGGATAAACGAACACATATCGGGTTTGGGCGGCCGCTCAAACCTTAATCAAAATCCTGGTTAACAAGCATTTTAAAAAAAGAAGGTTTCTTTTTAAAGGATACTTCTGCCCAAATTTTTACAGACATGAACAAAAAACTTACTCTATCAATGCTTCTTTTAGCACTACTTTTTTTAGTTGGAAGCAGGTTATCAGCGCAAACCAAAACCAGTGGAACTGTTTCCGGTTTGGTGGTTGATGCGCAGCAAAAACCATTGGATTATGCTACGGTGAGCTTGCTGAAAGCCAAAGATTCTTCCCTGGTAAAAGGAGCGTTGACAGACGACAAAGGCCATTATCAAATTTCCGGTATTTCGGCAGGAAACTATTTGGTTTCCGTTAGTGTGGTCTCTTACAAAAAAGCATTTTCAAAACCGTTTACCATCAGTGAAGCCAATGCTTCTTTTACCATAGAAAAATTGGTGTTGGCAGCCGGAGAGCAGCAATTGAAAGGCGTATCCATTGTGGCGCAAAAGCCGCTGATCGAACATAAAATTGACCGGACCGTGCTGAACGTAGAAAATAGCGTGCTGGCTGCCGGAAATTCGGCTTTAGAAATTTTACAAAAAGCGCCCGGCGTTACTTTGGATAAAGACGACAACATCAGCCTGAAAGGCAAACAAGGCGTTACCGTGATGATTGATGGGAAATTGACTTATCTTTCTTCGGCGCAACTGGCTACTTTGCTGCGTTCTACGGATGGCAATTCGATCCAGTCTATCGAAATCATCACCAATCCTTCTGCCAAATACGATGCGGCAGGAAACTCAGGGATCATTAACATCAAAATGAAAAAAAATAAAAGTTCCGGCACCAACGGCAGTGTGATTTTGGGTGCCGGATATGGCGCCTACCCCAGGACGAGCGAATCCCTTACCTTAAATCATAAAGAAGGAAAATTTAATTTTTTCGGTTCGTACAATCACGGCGACCGTGATTGGTATAATGAACTTGATATCGACCGCGTAGTTGGCAGCAGTAATAACACCACTTTTTTCAACCAAAAAACGTTTATTAAACAAATCAGTTATCATAACAATTACCGTTTTGGAACAGATTACGATATTACCAAAAAACATACTATTGGATTTGTAGTAAATGGTTATTTTAATGGTGAAAATAACAATAACATTGCAAACACGCTGATTGGTGCCCGTGAAGGCGTTACAGATTCGTTGCAAAAAACATATTCAAACCTCCATCAAACGTATAAAAACTTCGCTTTTAATTTGAACGACCGTTTGCAGTTGGATACTTCCGGACAAGAGCTAGCTATTGATTTGGATTATTCCAAATTCAACAACAATAACATTGCACAATACAACACTGATTTTTTTCTGTCGGACGGCAATATTCAGCGTACGCCGCTATCGCTGCGCAACCAAACGCCATCGGTTATCAGCATCAAAACCGGCAAGGCGGATTATACCAAAAACATCAAAAAAATTGGCAAACTGGAAGCCGGTATCAAATTAAGCGATGTGCAAACGGATAATGATTTGCAGGCGCAAAAACTTTTTGGCAGCAGCGGTTACCTCAACGATACTGCCCGCACCAACCGCTTTGTTTACACCGAAAAAATCAGCGCGGCTTATATCAATTTAAGCCACACATTTAAAAAGCTTTCGGTACAAGTTGGTTTACGTGCAGAAAACACCCACTCCAACGGAAACCTGATTACCACAAACCAGGTGGTTGACCGTAATTATTTAAACTTTTTTCCGAGTTTGTTTTTACAGGAAAGCATCAATGCTAAAAATGATGTTGGTTTTACCTACAGCCGCAGGATTGACAGGCCGAGCTATGATAATTTAAACCCGTTTGTTTATTACTTAGATCAATACACTTACAGCCAGGGCAACCCGTTTTTGAAACCGCAATACACACAATCTTTTGAGCTGAATTATACCTACAACAAAACCATTAACGTAAGTTTGGGCTACAGCCGAACCACGGATGTGATTACCGAAGTTATCAAAACGGTAAATAAAGCATCATTTGATACACAGTTGAACCTGCAAACCCAAAACGCTTACAGCCTTAACATCAATGCGCCTTTTACCTTTACAAAATGGTGGACGGGCAACTTAAATTTTAATGGTTTTTATTTAGGCTTTAAGTCTGATTCATTGCTTGGCGGCAATTTAAGCAGAGGCAAAGCCGCTTTCCAGGCCAAAGCGTTGCAAACGTTTTCGTTTGGCAAAGGCTTTAAAGCAGAACTTTCCAGTGATTATCAATCGCCGTTGGTTTACGGTGTTTTCAACATCAGGCCACAATATGCAATTGATGGTGGCCTGAGCAAATCCTTCGCCAATAAAAAAGCCAATGTTAAGTTATCGGTAAGCGATATTTTTAATACGCGCACCAACAACCTCAGCAGCAATTACTCAAACACAAACATCTACATTTACCAAAAGCGGGACACGCGTGTAGCCTTGCTTACGCTGACCTACAACTTTGGCAACAGCAAACTGGCACCAAGCCGCCGCCATGACAGTGGAGCCGATGCCGAAAAAAACCGCGTAAAAAGCGGAGGCTAAATTATTGCACCATAAAAACAGCATTGCCAAAAAGCAATTTGCCATTCTCCCAAAAACTGCGGAACAATGGGTCGTCGGCCAGGTAAACCACTTCGCCACGGCCCATATCCTGCACGCCCAAAAGCAAACCGTCCTGCAAATGTACTTTCACTTTTTGTCCGGCAAAACCAGCAACGTACGCATCTTTTTTAATGGTGCCCACGTTCCAGCCATCTTCCAAAAACTGGTACAAATTATCGTCCTGCTTTAAGGTGTAGTAATAATTGGGGAAACCGAAGCCCAACGGATGCGTGTTGTCCAGATTGATCTTGTAAATAGCGCCCGCAATATTCCCGCTGATGGCATTTCGTTCGCGATTGCCAAAAGCTTTGATTTGCTCGTAAGGTTTCTTTTTTGCGTTTGGTTTCGCGTCGGCATCTGCGTCGGGTTTTTTATCTTCTTTCAGTTTTAGGCTGAAGCTTTTTTTACCGACAACTTTTGTAAGCGCGTTTTCCATTAAAATCAATTTGCCGCCGCTGCTTACCCAACTTTGCAGGTCGTCTGCCGGAAAATCAGGATAATTGCCATCGGGAAAAATAGCGACATCAAAATCGCCCCACTTCACGCGGCCCAAATCTTTCTCGTTGACCAAACTGATTGGATAATGCAGTTCGTTTTCAAAATAAAACCAAACTTCGCCGAAAGCAGGCGCAGAAACACCTTCGCCGGTAACCAGCAGCACTTTCGGTTTACGGATGGATTGAACGGTAGAAAAGCCCAAGTCATTTCCTTTCTCCACAAAACCAGAACTTAAAGGCGTTAAATTTCGGTCGAAAGTTTTGGCGACGGATTGCACGGTTTCATCAAAAGTTTTTTCCAATTCTTTGTTTCCCGCTCGGGTGATGATGAGCGAACCCGGATCAAAGTTTTTGCCCGCAGCCGTAAAAGCTTTTTCGGTAACGCGCACTTTTACGTTTTTCTGCATCAGTGCAGCCAAAAATTTTACGTCATCTGTTGATTTCCAATTACATACATAAGCGTAACTGGCCTTATTTTGATTGTTTGCTTCTGTTGTTTTCATTGAAGCCGACTGCGGATGCAATGCTTCTTTTATGCCATAAGTTTTGATGCCGTAAACATAAGGCAAACTCCAGGCGGTAATATCGTACGTGTTAGAATCGGTTAAAAAAGTTTTCGGTTCCATCAGCACGTTCAGCAAAACCGCTTTTGGCTGCGCCGAAGGGATTACCATATCGTTTGCATCAACCTTAAACTTCTCGGTTTTCCCGGTAAAATAATTGAAACCATTTGCCGCATTGCCTCCGCCAAAACCATATTGGATACTGTTTTTATCGAACAATTTTGCGAGTGCTTTCAACTTGTCCGGGTTTTCATTTTTCACCACGTAACTTTTAAACTCGCCCGGCGGATTGCTTTTGGCGCGGTCAAAAAACGCTTTAAACTCTGTCAATAGTTTTTTACTGTTTGCCGAAGCAACTTCCACCGTGCTTAAACTGGTTGTTAAGTGATGTGCAATCCGGTCAGCAAGTTTTAACGTATCGCCGGCAGCAGTTTTAATGGCCAAACCGGCACCAATTCCGCCTTGCTCGAAAGTCATGCCGATAGAACCATTGTAAAGCGGATAAGTATCGCCGTACGAAGGGTACAGCAAATCAAACTCTTCTTTGGTAAAATACAGCCAGCCGTTCTGGTCGAAATACTTAGCGTTGTTTTTCCCGATGGTAGTTTGAAATTCGCGCTGCCAAGGCGTAATATTTTTATGGAAAGGTTCGGCAGCGGGCGCAAAGTAATAAGGCGCGTTGTAGCCCTGCTCGTGGAAATCAACATGCACTTCGGGCAGCCATTTGTTGTACAAAGCCAGTTTTTCCTGCGATTCTTTTTGCGTTTGCCAGGCCCAGTCGCGGTTCATGTCAAAATCATAATGGTTGTAACGGCCGCCCGGCCAGGGTTCGCGGTGTTCGCGCGCAGCCGGGTCGGCATCTGGCGGCGTGGCATGAACCGGATTATAAAAATTTACGTAACGTTCGCGGCCGTCGGGGTTTTGGCAAGGGTCAATCACCACAACGGTATGTTGCAGCCAGTTTTTTGTTTTGGTGTTGGAAGGATCAACTAGTTCATACAACATTTCCATCGCTGCTTCGCTGGAGCTGGGCTCGTTGCCGTGGATGTTATAATTTAGCCAAACAATGGCCGGGAAACTTGTACTTCCCTGGCCGTAACCCAACCCTGCCAACCTTAAATTGTTCTGGCGTATATCTTCTAATCTTCCAATATTTTCATCCGAAGCAATAAACGCAGCCAAAAGCGGCCGGCCTTCGCTCGTGCTTCCGTATTGCACTAATTTTACATTTTTTGAAGCTTGGGCGATGTACCTGAAATATTCGGCAATGCGGTAATGCTGCGTAAAACTATCGCCCAAAGTATAACCTAAAAACTCGGCCGGTGATTGTATTCTTTGTGCTTTTAAAACCGTAGCCCAAAAAAGTATCGGTAAAAACAGTATCAGTTTTTTCATGGAAAGAGAAAATATTTCAAAAAGCCTAAGCTATTGATTTTTGTGTACGGTTTGCGTTTGTAAAAGGAAATTTGCAGAAAGGCTTATTTTAGAAAATGGCGAAAAACTAAAATAAGCTATTGGTTTTTTGTTCCGATTTAAGTTCTCGTAAGTAAACTTAAAAATTGCTAAGTTTACTTTTAGCCCGGAAAGTAAACTTAAAAAAAAATAAGTTTACTTTTGTAAACGTATGGAAAAACAACTTTTAGAGAAATTTATATCCGGTCATCTGGAAAAAGGCGTTGCCTACCGATATTTTTTGCCTAGCAAAATCAATTATCAATGGCAATGGGCAGATAGTAGCTTAAATACTTTATTAGAAAAAGCTTCCCTAAAATTAGGCGAGTTAAATTCCTTTGCCAAATTAGTCCCGAATATTGATTTGTTCATTCAATTACATGTTACAAAAGAAGCGGTAGTTTCAAGCAAGATTGAAGGAACAAGAACGAATATGGACGATGCACTACTGCCAATAGATGAAATAAGCCCGGAAAAAAGAAACGATTGGCTTGAAGTAAAAAATTATACTACCGCACTCAATACAGCCATAAACGAATTAAATACATTGCCGCTATCTTCCAGGCTTTTACGGCAAACTCACGAGATATTAATGCAAGGTGCAAGAGGTGAACATAAAATGCCGGGAGAATTTAGACGAAGCCAAAATTGGATTGGTGGAAATTCTCTTGCTGATGCTTCTTTTATCCCACCCGCTCACAATTATGTAGATGAATTGATGGGAGACCTGGAAAACTTCCTGCATAACACCGATATTGAAGTTCCGGCACTTATTCGTATTGCTATTGCACATTATCAGTTTGAAACCATTCACCCTTTTTTGGATGGAAATGGGCGTATCGGTCGGCTTATGATCACTTTATACTTGGTAAGCGAAAAGGTAATGGAAAACCCATTATTGTATCTATCCATGTTTTTTGAAAAAAATAAAAGTTTGTATTATGATAATCTCACTCGTGTTAGAGAAAAAAACGACATGAATCACTGGTTGAAATATTTTTTAGTGGGTATCGCCCAAACTGCAGAACAAGCGGTGCAAACATTGTCGAAAATAATGCAAATTAAAGCACAAACAGAAGAACTGATCAAAAAAAACTGGGGTAGAAGAAGCAGTAACGGGCTTATTTTATTGGAGCATTTGTTTATTGAACCGGTGATTCAGGTAAAAAGTATAGAAAAGATTTGCCATTTAAGTACCAAGGCAGCAAATGATTTACTATCTCATTTTGTAAACGACAAAATATTGGAAGAAGCAAGCGGACAGACTCGTTACCGCGTGTTTGTATTTCAAGAATATTTAGAGTTGTTCAGGTAATTTTTGAAGGTTTAACTTACTGTATTTATCCCCATAAAAACAGTATGTTGTTTCCAGATTCCTTAAAATTGTAAAAAAGCTATCATCACCATGACCATAGAAAACCTCTACCAAATTTTCCTCCAGCATCCGCAAATTTCTACCGATACACGTAAAATTACTCCCAACAGCATTTTTTTCGCCTTAAAAGGGGCAAACTTTAACGCCAACACATTTGCCGAAAAAGCACTGGAAATGGGTGCCGCGTATGCCGTAATTGATGAAGCTGCCTATCGCAAAAGCGACCGTTTTATTTTGGTTGATGATGCGCTTGCAGCTTTGCAGGATTTGGCCCGGTTTCATCGAAAACAATTAAACATTCCGGTTATTGGTTTAACAGGTTCCAATGGAAAAACGACTACGAAAGAGTTGATCAATTCGGTTTTGAGCCAGCAGTTTAAAACCTACGCCACCAAAGGCAACCTGAATAACCACATCGGCGTTCCGCTTACGCTTTTGTCCATTTCACGTGAAACAGAAATAGCGATTATCGAAATGGGCGCCAACCACCAACGAGAAATTGCTTTTTTATGCAGCATTGCACAACCCACGCATGGTTTGATCACCAACATTGGCAAGGCGCATTTAGAAGGTTTTGGCGGCCCCGAAGGCGTACGGAAAGGCAAAGGCGAATTGTTTGATTTTTTGGAGCACACCAGCGGGACTGCTTTTGTAAACCACGACGACTTAATTTTGGAGGAAATGGCTTTCCATCGAAATTTTAAACACGTGGTTTATTACGGAAAAGAGGAAACGAATTCAGTTTCCGGAGAAATAGTGGAAAACGCACCGTTGTTAAAAGTCCAATGGCAGGCAAATGAAGGGACTTCAACCCAAAAACAGGAAGTACAAACACAATTGACCGGAAGTTACAATTTCGATAATATTTTGGCAGCCATTTGTATCGGACATGAGTTTAAACTTTCTGCGGAGCAAATTAATGCAGGAATCAGTAGTTATCAGCCGGAAAACAGTCGTTCTCAAATCCTCCAAACCAAAACCAATACGCTGATTTGCGATTACTACAACGCCAACCCGAGCAGCATGGAAGTTGCCATCAAAAATTTAGCTGCAATTACGGCCAATAAAAAAGTTTTGATTTTAGGCGATATGTTTGAACTGGGCGAACACTCCTCCGAAGAACACGAACTGATCATCCAAAAAGCAAACGAGATTGCAGCCGATGAGCGGATTTTTATCGGCCAAGCTTTTTACCGGCACCATGCTTCTTTTACCGGTACTTTTTATGCAACTACGGATGCTGCTTTTACCGCGTTAAAATCTTTGCCCATTACCAACGCAACTGTTTTGGTAAAAGGTTCGAGAAGTATGAAATTGGAAAGTTTACTGGAGCTTTTGTAGGAAGTTTATTTCCTTCTGCCCAATTGTCAGGTTTTTGATGATGCTTCTTTTATCGGCATAAAATCTGGAAACCGGAATGCTTTTTGAATTACCTAAACTATATTAAAAATAAGAAAAATGGGTTTAGGATATTTATTGATGATTGCCATCGCGCTGCTGAGTTTTGGCGTGCAATGGCGTTTTAAAAGCAAGTTTAAACAGTATGCCGAAATTCCGTTGCTTTCGGGATTGTCCGGAAAGGAAGTGGCCGAAAGAATGCTGCATGATAACGGCATATATGATGTCAAAGTAATTTCTGTAGATGGACAATTGACCGACCATTATAATCCAACAGATAAAACGGTCAATTTAAGCGGAGATGTTTATGAAAGCCGCAGTGTTGCTTCTGCGGCCATTGCCGCACACGAATGTGGCCATGCCGTGCAACATGCGAAAGCTTATGCCTGGTTAACTTTCCGTTCGGCTATCGTGCCAATTGTACAAACGGCTTCAACCATCACGCAATGGACTTTGATGATTGGTATTATGTTGCTGGTTTTTAGCGGAAACCCAATAGTTTTGGGCATTGGCGTAGTTGCTTTGGCTTTGGTTACTGCTTTCAGCTTTATTACTTTACCAGTTGAGTTTGATGCCAGCAACCGCGCTTTGGCATGGTTAAACAACAATTATACGGTGATGCAAAGCAGCGAAGAACACGAAGAAGCAAAAGATGCTTTGTGGTGGGCCGCCATGACGTATGTTGTTGCTGCTTTAAGCGCCTTGGCAACTTTGGTTTATTACGCTTCTTTTCTGTTTAACAGCAGGAGAAATTAATTTCAGAAAAGCTTTTTAACAAGTACGGCTTCCCAACCTATAGATCGGGGAGCCGTACTGTTTTTATGCCAGTAAAAAAAGTATCTTAATTTAATTTATAAGGAGCAACCAATTGAAACTCCGGAATTTGAACGTCAAATTGGTGGTTGTCCAGCAAACGCAACATTTGATATTCGCCTTTCATCGTGCCCATTTCTGTTTTTAAATTACAGCCAGAAACATACTCGTGCTGGTTGCCAGGTTCGATAACGGGTTGCAAACCTACTACGCCTTCGCCTTCAACTTCGCGGTGCGTTCCGTTAGAATCAAAAATACTCCAATGCCGGCGCATTAATTGTACGGCATAGTCCGTCATATTTTCGATGTTAACTTTATAGGCAAACATAAAATGTTCGTTTGCCGGGTTAGAATATTCTTGTTGGTACAGTGTTTCTATGGAAACTTTAACACCGTCGGTAATTGTGTTCACCATAAAGCTTGTCAAATTTTAATGTGGTAAAAACAGTATTTGTCAACAATCACGCCATAACATAAACGTATGCCGTTTTAATTCCTTCCAAAATGTCATAAATCTCTTCCAAATTTTCGGAAGCAACCAATTTCATCCGGGTTTCTTTAAAATTTTCTACGCCTTTAAAATAATTGGCGTAATGGCGGCGCATTTCAAAAATCCCCGTTTTTGGCCCTTTCCAGGCAATTGATTTCTGCAGATGTATTTTGCAAACTTCCACCCGTTCTTCTATCGTAGGTTTGGGCAAAAAGTTTCCTGTTTTGAGATAATTTTTTATTTCCCTAAAAATCCAGGGGTTTCCGATGGATGCGCGGCCGATCATCATACCGTCTACACCAAACTCCTGTTTCCAGGCCAAAGCTTTTTCTGGCGAATCAATATCTCCGTTCCCAAAAATTGGGATTTCAATATTTGGGTTCTTTTTTACTTCGCTGATCAAACGCCAATCGGCCTCACCTTTGTACATCTGCGCCCGCGTGCGGCCGTGAATGGTCAAGGCTTTGATGCCAACTTCCTGCAAACGCTCGGCAACGGTGTAAATATTTTTGGTATGGTCGTCCCAGCCTAAACGCGTTTTTACGGTAACCGGCAAATGTGTTGCTTCAACCACAGCTTTCGTCATGGCTACCATTTTATCAATGTCCTGCAACAAACTAGCTCCTGCACCTCTGCAAGCCACATTTTTAACCGGGCAACCATAATTAATATCAATCAGATCCGGGTTTGCTTTCGTTGCAATTTGTGTTGCTTCACGCATACTTTCGATACTGCTGCCAAAAATCTGGATGCCAATCGGCCGCTCATATTCAAAAATATCCAGCTTTTGCCTGCTTTTGGCCGCATCACGGATCAACCCTTCCGAAGAAATAAATTCCGTGTACATCATATCCGCGCCGTTTTGCTTGCAAACATAACGGAACGGCGGGTCGCTCACATCTTCCATCGGTGCCAGTAATAACGGGAATTCACCCAGATCAATATTTCCTATTTGAACAGACATGTTTATCTTTAAGCCCTGCAAATTTACGTAATTTATCAGCAGATGATGGAAAAGCCTTATTACCAAATGTCGTACGCGTTGCAGTTTTTGCTGCTGGTGCTGCTTGCCGTGGCAGGTTTAGTTTTGGGCGGATTGATTTGCGGCGTAATTGTGGTGATTCTTTATGGCCCTTCCGCTTTTACTGCAATGTTAAGCATGAGCGCCAATATGCCCGAAAGCACGCTCAACAGTTTAAAAATTATGCAGATGGGTTCGTCAGTCTTTGGGTTTTTACTTCCGGCCATCTTTTTTGCGAAAGTGATTGTTCGGCAGCCAGTTCCTTATCTCAAAGCAAACTGGCGTTTCCCGCTGATACTTCTTTTACTGGTGTTTTTTATCATGCTGGTTTCTTCGCCGCTGATGGAAATGCTGATCAACCTCAATCAAAAAATGGTTTTTCCGCAGTTTTTAAAAGGTTTGGAACGATGGATGCGCAATATGGAAGACAACGCCGGCCAGCAAACCGAAATTTTATTGCAGATGAAAAGCCCGCTCAGCTTTATCGTTAACTTATTGATGATTGCCATTTTGCCGGCTTTGTCCGAAGAATTTATGTTTCGCGGCTGCTTTCAACAAATTTTTACCGGCTGGACGAGAAACATGCATTGGGGAATCTGGATTACGGCGGCCTTATTCAGTGCCATCCATTTCCAGTTTTTCGGGTTTTTACCGCGCATGATGCTGGGCGTTTTCTTCGGCTATTTTGCGGCCTGGAGCGACAGCATCTGGCCGGGCGTTTTAGGCCATTTTTTAAACAACGGAACCGCTTTGGTAGTTAGTTATCTGTACCAGTTGAAAATGATCAAAACCAACCCAGACGAGCAGCATTTATTTGACTGGAAGAGTTATGCGTTCAGTTTGATACTTACGCTCGTACTGTTTTTAGCCTATCAAAAACTGTCTCAACCCAAACACGAGGATTTACAGGAAGCATAATGGAAGCAGACTGGGTTAAAATTTATACTTCCACCAATTTTTTTCAGGCCGAACTGGTTAAACAGCTTTTAACGCAGCACGAAATGGAAGTGGTGTTGATGAACAAACAGGATTCGGCGCACAAAGTATTTGGGCAGATTGACGTTTACATCCACAAATCGTCTTTTAGCCAAGCCATCGAAATCATGGTTTTAAACGATATCAACCCATGAAAACCCGCGCCATAACCGGTTTCTTTTTTGTGCTGGTGATGCTGGCCGCGTTCTTTTTCGGGCCATATGTTTTTGTGGGTTTCTTCTCGCTGCTGGCCTTACTTTCGCTGTTTGAGTTTTATGGATTGATTAAAACTACCGGCATTTATCCGCAGCAAATTTTAGGCTTAATGCTCGGTTTGGTTATTTGCGCGGCCGCTGCTTCTTTTTGGCTCGATGCTTCTTTTACCACCTATTTTTCAGTGTCCATCGTTCCGATTGCCGTAAGCATTTTTTTTGCCGAATTGTACCGAAAATCAGAAAAACCCTTCCACCAAATTGCTTATACTTTTTTAGGCTTAATCTATACGTTGCTGCCTTTTGTATTTTTTATGGCGATGGCTTTTGTGCAAAAAATTTTTAACCCGCATTTCTCGTTAGGCTTCATCCTTTTATTATGGACGAATGATACCTGCGCTTATTTGACGGGGAGAAAACTTGGTAAAACCAAATTGTTCGAACGCCATTCGCCCAAAAAAACCTGGGAAGGGTTTATCGGCGGTTTGGTTTTGACGGCTGTAATTGCTTCCGTCATCAGTCGTTATTTTCAAGAGGTTTCTTCGTTACATTGGATCATCATCGGCATCATCATTTCTGTTTTTGGCACAATGAGCGACCTGGTAGAAAGTATGCTTAAAAGAAGCATCAACGTAAAAGATTCGGGCAATATTCTGCCCGGCCACGGTGGCTTGCTGGACCGTTTTGACGGACTTTTAATGGCGGCTCCGCTGGTTTTTATTTACCTTTACCTTGTTTTGTAATTTACTACGCTATTTTTACGCATGACGATCCATAAAGAAGGCTACAATACCATCGCATTAAGTATTCTGTTCATTTTCGTGCTGAATGCACTCGTTCAATTTTATTTTCCCGATGCAAATACTTTTCACTGGGTGATCTACATTTTCTCGGCCATTCTTTTCCTGGTGGTGCTGCAATTTTTCAGAAACCCAAAAATTGCAGTTACGCAAGATGAAAAACTGGTAGTTTGCCCGGCAGATGGCAAAGTGGTGGTCATCGAAGAAGCCCAGGAAACCGAATATTTAAAAGATAAACGCTTGCAGATTTCCATTTTCATGTCGCCCATAAATGTCCACGTAAACCGAAACCCGATTACGGGCGTAGTTAAATACTTTAAATATCACGCCGGAAAATATTTGGTGGCCTGGCATCCAAAATCATCGACCGAAAACGAACGGACGACAGTTGTGGTAGAAACGCATCAAGGCATTCCGATTTTATTTAGGCAGATTGCCGGCGCAATGGCCCGTCGGATTGTTTGGTACGTAAAAGAAGGCGACGAAGTAAAACAAGGCGACCAATTTGGCTTTATCAAATTTGGTTCGCGGGTGGATGTTTTTTTACCGCTGGGAACCAAAGTGAACGTAAACTTAGGCGAAACCGTAAAAGGCGGACGGACGGTTTTGGCAGAATTGGTAACGGATTAATTTTATTCCGCTGTTATCCAACTGTCAGGTTCTGTCATTTCGACCGCAGGGAGAAATCTTCTTTCAGCAAGTTGATCTCTTCAATTTTATGTCGATAAAAGAAGCATGAATATTTTAAAGAAGATTTCTCCCTGAGGTCGAAATGACAGAAAGGAAAAATCAATTTCAAAATTTACCTTATAAAAGAAGCCTTTCAGATTTTTCTGAAAGGCTTCTTTTATCAACCAAATATCTTTAAAAAGCTTAAACTCTTTTAGATTTAATACGGGCTGCTTTACCGGTTAATTCGCGCAGGTAAAACAATTTGGCACGGCGTACTTTACCGTGGCTGTTCACTTCTACTTTGTCAATGTTTGGCGAATTAATCGGGAAAATCCTTTCCACACCAACACCATTTGAAACTTTACGAACGGTAAAGGTTTCGTGCGCGCCTGTACTGTTACGCTGAATCACAACACCTTGGTAAAGCTGGATACGCTCTTTGTTTCCTTCTCTGATTTTGTAATAAACACTAACGGTATCGCCAGCTTTAAAGGAAGGGAAGCTGCTTTTAACTATGTTTTGTTCTTCAACAAATTTTACTAAATCCATGATTTTAAGCTCTTAATAACGATTTTTATGCCCTAAAAATCGGATTGCAAGTATAGGAATTTAAAATTGATTTAAAAAGGTTGATTTAAATTTTTCAACACTCCAATTTTTATCCACATAAAAACAGTATTACGTAAGCAAATCTGGTCGGCGTTGTTTGGTTCTTTCCAACGCTTGTTCGTGTCGCCATTTTTCTATCTCGCCGGCATTCCCGCTTAGCAAAACTGGCGGAACGGCTTGTCCGTTCCATTCTGCCGGCCGTGTGTACAAAGGCGCGTCCAATAGTCCATCCTGAAAAGAATCAGACAAGGCTGAAGTTTCATCAGAAAGCACGCCCGGAATTAATCGCACCACAGCATCTACCAAAACCGCTGCCGGTAATTCTCCGCCTGAAAG
>CAXTKQ010000003.1:80590-89855 GCA_964244955.1 uncultured Sphingobacteriaceae bacterium
AAGTATCCCGAATGCGCTGATCAATCCCTTTATAATGCCCGCATAAAATCAGGATGCTTCTTTTAAGGGATAAATTATTGGCAATTTGCTGGTTCAGTGTTTCCCCGTCGGGCGACATAAAAATGATTTCATCGTATTCCCGCTCCGATTTTAAATGTTCGATGCAATTGGCAAAAGGCTCTACGCCCATCACCATGCCGCCGCCGCCGCCGTACGGATAATCGTCCACACTTTTTTGCTTGTTGGTTGCATAATCCCGCAAATTATGGACGTAGATTTCGGCAATACCTTTTTTTTGCGCGCGTTGTAAAATGGAATGGGCAAATGGGCTTTCCAGTAACCCAGGCAAAACGGTGATGATATCAAAACGCATGGGGCAAAGGTAGGGTGTTGGGGCGAAAGGTGGAAAGGAGAAAGGTAAAAGGCGAAAACTGGCAAAAATTCGATCTTTGTTTATAAAAATCCTATTTTTGATTTATGGGAACATTGATTGTACATCCTGATAATGAAGAACAATTAACCGCTGTTAAAGCTGTTTTAAATGCGCTGAAGGTTACTTTTGAGGAAGAAAGTCCTTATAATCCAGAATTTGTGGCTGAAATTATTCAAGCTGAGGAAGACATAAAAAACGGCAAAGGCGTAAAAATCCGGACTGAGGATTTATGGAAGTAATTTATTCTCCGAAGGCAATCCGAGATTTACAATATTGGAAAACATCTGGAAACAAAGCTGTTCAAAAGAAAATACAAGAACTAATTGATGCCATACAGGAAAATCCTTACGAAGGAATTGGAAAGCCAGAACAACTAAGACACCAATTATACGGGAGATGGTCGAGAAGAATCAATCAGGAACATCGTATCATTTACCGTGTTTCTGATCAAAATCAAATCTACATTTTAAATATTTTGTCTTTGAAGGGACACTACTTGTAGAATGCAGCATTTACTCCAGATAAACATCCAACAAACCTTCCGGCAAATCCACCGTAACTACGCCTTTTACCACATCAATATTTTTAATAATGCTTTCATTAAGCGGAAAAAGCACTTCCTGGTTTTTGTAAGAAACGGTAGCAATAAACTGCTGCGGATATTCGTGGATTTCGATGATTTCGCCCAGTTCACCTTCGTTCTCATCTATTGCGATGAAGTTTAGCAGATTTTTTAAGCCAAACTCATTCTTCTTCTTTTTTGGTTTGTTTTTGTTGGATAAAAAGACATTCTTTTTCACCAGCAAAGCCGCTTTTTCAATGGTGTCCACATCTTCTAACAAAACGTAAGCAATATTTTTTTGCGGAAGCTTAAAAAACGACACAAAATACGGAACCAGTTTTCCGCCCAGTTCAATAAATAAATTGGTAAATTTTAGCTTTTCGGGTTCATCAAAAGCAACAAAAACCTGCAGTTCGCCTTTTAAACCACGCGTTTTGGTAACGGTTCCTATTTGGAAATGATCTTCTGTTGACATCAATAAAAAGGTGCTAAAACAAGTATAGCGAAGCGCTTCTGTTGCAAGAAGCTGCTTCGCTATAAATTTGATTTATATTTTTAATTACTCAGCCGGAGTTTCGGTTGCTTCATCGGCAGCAACAGGTTCTGGTGCCGGTGGTGTGTTTTTAGCAGTGATTGCTGCGGCACGATTAGCATTTTTCTTAGCTTCTGCAGCCAAAGCAGCTTTACGCGCTTCGTTTTTTGCAGAACCTAAATCTGTTTTTTTGCCGCTAATTTTGTTTTCTTTTTGCTCGGCCCATTCTGCAAATTTTGCATCGGCCTGTTCTGCCGTTAAGGCACCTTTTTTAACGCCGCCTTGCAAGTGTTTTTTGTACATTACGCCTTTGTAGGCCAAAATTGCACGGCAGGTATCGGTTGGCTGGGCGCCAGTGTTTACCCATTCCAGCGTTTTATCAAAATTGATGTTGATGGTTGCCGGGTTGGTGTTTGGGTTGTAAGAACCTAAACGCTCGATGAAGCGGCCATCACGTGGTGCGCGCTCATCGGCTACTACAATGTAATAAAAAGCTTTGCCTTTTTTACCGTGTCTTTGTAATCTGATTTTTGTTGCCATTTTTTGTTTTATGTATCCAACATATCCCCCGGAACTTTTTGTTGCGGGGCTGCAAAAGTAGGAAAATATATTGATTACATAAAAACATGTGCTAAAAACAGCATAATTAAACTTGATTTGTATTAATGCTGATTTATTTTTTTTCAATTTGCAGAAAACGCCAACAATATAATGATAGAAAAACAACGCATTGCCATTGATATGGACGAAGTTATGGCAGATGTAATTGCCAAGTTTCAATATTTATATAAACGAGACCACCCGAACGAGGTTTTACAGGAACTGAAAGACGGCCAGGAATTTTACCACATTTTGCCCGAACCTATTGCCGGCGATTTTAGGAAACACATTTACGAAAAAGGTTTTTTCCGGGATTTGGAAGTGATTAAAGACAGCCAGCGCGTGGTGAAAGAATTAGACCAGAAGTACGATGTTTTTATCGTTTCTGCCGCAATGGAATTTCGGAACTCGCTGGAAGATAAACTGGACTGGCTGGCCGATCATTTTCCGTTCATCCCCTGGCAGCGCACTATTTTTTGCGGCCTAAAAATAGTAAATGTTGATGTGATGATTGATGACCGCAGCCGTAATTTTACCGCTTTTGATGGCCGGCCGCTGCTGTTTACTTCTCCGCACAATAAACTGATAACGGAGTTTGAACGCGTAAATACCTGGGAAGAAGTGGCCGCCAAACTATTATAAATTTTAGGTGGTAAAAGAAGCATGCTTCTTTTACCACCTAAAATTTATAAAGACAGGATTTCTACGATCTTTAAAAAATTGGGGTTGATAACCGTGTTGTGTTTAACGGTCTGAGAAAAATCAGTACTGGTAATTGTATTGTGTATCAAGCCAAACATTTCGTTGCGGTGGCCGTCCAGCAAACCTTCTACCGCGGCAACGCCAACACGACTGGCCAAAACCCGGTCCATACAACTTGGGCTGCCGCCACGCTGGATATGGCCCAAAATAGAAACCCGTGTATCATAATTCGGGTATTTTTCTTTGATCTGGTCGCCAATTTTAAATGCGCCGCCTTCTTCTTCGCCTTCGGCTACGATAATAATTTTTGATGCTTTGTGCCTTCTGTCGCGCTCCAAACGCGAATAAATTGCTTCAATGTCGGTTGTCGTTCCCGGTATCAAAATCGCTTCTGCACCGGTTGCAATGCCTGTCCGCAGCGCGATCAAACCACCATCGCGGCCCATTACTTCTACAATAAACAAGCGGTCGTGGGATTCTGCCGTGTCCCGAATCCTATCTACGGCATTGATAACGGTATTGATCGCGGTATCATAACCAATGGTAAAATCTGTTCCAAACAAATCATTATCAATAGTTGCAGGCATGCCTACAATCGGAATATTAAATTCTTGCCCAAATATTTTTGCTGCAGCGAATGTTCCGTCTCCGCCAATGGCAACCAGGGCATCAACTTTGTTTTTTTGCAGTTGCTGGTAAGCCAATTTTCTGCCTTCTATCGTTCTGAACTGTTCGCTTCGGGCTGTTTTCAAAATCGTTCCGCCTCGTTGTACAATATTGGCGACCGAACGGCGGTCCATGATAAACATATCGCCGTTGATCATGCCTTCGTAACCCCGGCGGATACCGGTAACCTGGATGTTGTAATATAAAGCCGTGCGCACAACGGCGCGGATAGCGGCATTCATTCCCGGCGAATCACCGCCTGAAGTAAATACGCCAATATTTTCTATAGATGTAGTACTCATAATAAAATCAATTATTGAGTTAAATAAGTTGCCGATAAACTATTTAACCGGGATGCTAAAGTCAATATCTTCTGGCGGCAGGCATTGTTTATCGTTGCAAACCATGTATTCAACTTTGCCTTTGATGTTGGCCTGGTCTTTTTTCAGTTTTATTTTTTGCTGAAAGATAACCGACTTTTCAAAATATAAAACATTCATTTTAAAAACCTGCTCCATTTTGGTAACCGGTTTTGGTTCTGCCAATGCTCCGTTTAAAGCATAATCTTTTGAAGGTGTAAAATCAATTGTCGTTTTTACCGGGCCGCCTTCTTTTTGCTGGGTCGAGTAAATGTGCCAGCCGTTATCAATGGTTGCCTTAATCAAAAGTACAGCTTCGGTTTTATTAATTTTTTTTGCCGCATATGACCATTTTACCGGCTGCAAAATTTGAGCAGACAAGCCAAAACTTAAAAAAGATACGGCTAAAAGAAGCATTAGTTTTTTCATGATGTTTTTAATTAAAAATAAATTTGATTTGTTTCAAATCAAAAAATACAGTTTCGTTTTCTTTTTTGACACCCAGCAGACCAGATGGGCTTACGGCACAAATTTCTCCTTTAAATATTTCGTCTTTGGTTTGAAACTTTAATTCCTGCCCAAAACCGTACAAGTTGTCCAAATATTCCTGTTTAATTTCTTCTGATTTCCCGGCCTTCAACTTTAAATAATAAAACTCGATGCTGGCGCAAATCTGCAACAATACTTCTTTTATGGCATAATTTTCTGAAAGTATTTGTTTAACGGAAACAGGATTTGGCAGATGGGCAGGAAAATTTTCTTGGTTAATGTTGATCCCGATGCCAACAACAGCACTTTTAATGGCATTACCGGCAATGCTGTTTTCGATCAGTATACCGCCCAATTTTTTTTGTCCGTGGTAAATGTCGTTCGGCCATTTTAAGCAGGTTTGGTTTCCCAAAATTTGCTGCAAAGGTTTTATCACACCCAAACCAACGGCAGCAATTAAATTAAACGAATTTTGAGGCGGTAAAAACAGCGGGTATAAAAGCAAACTGAAGGTTAAATTTTTCCCGGCTTCGCTGTGCCAGCCGTTTTGCTGCTGGCCTTTTCCCGCCGTTTGATGTTCTGCCATAATGACTGTTCCTTCGGGCAATGGCTTAGAATTTGCAACCAATTGTTTCAGCAGGTCATTGGTAGAAGTTATCTCCTTATATGTCAGAATATTTTGTCCAACAAATGCACCCGAAATTGTGTTATTTTGCAAAGTAGAATAAAACGTGTGTAAATTCGTTTTCAAAACTAAGTGTTTTTAATGGTAATAAACAAGAATAAATTAGAATCAACCTTAATTTCGGAAATCATCATCAATGGGATCCAGGAAAAAAAAGGCAATGATATTGTAAGATTAGACCTCAGAAATATCCGCAGTTCGGTGTCAGATTACTTTGTAATTTGCCATGCAGAATCTACCACTCAGGTAAAAGCGATTGCAGGAAGTGTGGAAGAAGAAGTTTATAAAGCTTTAAAGCAAGACCCTTGGCGGAAAGAAGGCTTTGAATACGGCGAGTGGATTTTATTAGATTATATTGACGTTGTAGTGCACATATTTAAGACTGATAAACGCGAGTTTTACGGAATAGAAGAATTGTGGGGCGATGCCGAGTTTAAATCCTATAAAAGTGCTTAAAGTAGTTTCAGGTCCTGTAGCGTAAGTTATAAAATATGTGTTCGTAAAAAATGAAAGAAAAAAACCCTGAAAATCAGAAAACCATCCGCAGGATACCCAATAAAAAAACAACGCCAAAACCGCCTAAATTTAATTTTATGTGGATTTATGCAATCGCGATCATCGCATTGCTGGTTGTACCTTATTTTTTTGGCGGCAGCGGAGGTTCACTCATCAACTTTCAAAAATTTGAAAGTGATATGCTTAGAAAAGGCGATGTTGATAAAATCGTTGCCTACAAAAACGGCGATTTGGTAGTTGCCGAGGTTTACATCAAAAAAGACAGCCTGAGCAAGCCAGAATACGCCCTGGTACGTGATAAACGTTCGTTTAATATGGCTACCGATAATGCACAGTATTACTTTACCGATGCATCTTACGAAAGCCTGAAAGCATCGGTGCAAAATGCGCAGAAAGACGTGCCGGACGCGCAAAAAGTGCCAATCAGTTTTGAACAGCACGAAAGCTTTTTTTCCAGTTGGCTGGTACAAACCATCATTATGGTAGCTTTATTTGCCGGGATGTGGCTGCTGATTATGCGCCGGATGGGCGGTGGGGCTGGCGGCGGGCCCGGCGGACAAATCTTTAACATTGGTAAATCTAAAGCGACTTTATTTGACAAAGAATCTCAGGTAAACGTTACTTTTAACGATGTTGCCGGTTTGGAAGAAGCCAAACAGGAAGTGATGGAGATTGTAGATTTCCTTAAAAACCCTAAGAAATATACCAATTTGGGTGGTAAAATACCAAAAGGCGCATTGTTGATCGGCGCGCCGGGAACAGGTAAAACTTTGCTGGCAAAAGCAGTGGCCGGCGAAGCGCAAGTCCCTTTCTTCTCGCTTTCTGGTTCTGATTTTGTGGAAATGTTTGTTGGTGTTGGTGCTTCCCGTGTACGTGATTTGTTTAAGCAGGCAAAAGACAAAGCACCGTGTATCATTTTTATTGATGAGATTGATGCGATTGGCCGTGCCCGTGGCAAAAACAATATTGTTGGCGGTAACGATGAGCGCGAAAACACATTGAACCAGTTGTTGGTAGAAATGGATGGTTTTGGTACAGATTCCGGTATTATTATTTTGGCTGCAACCAACCGTCCGGATGTTTTGGATTCTGCTTTGATGCGGCCAGGACGTTTTGACAGACAGGTTTCTATTGATAAACCAGACTTAAATGGTCGTGAACAAATTTTCAAAGTCCATTTACAACCGATAAAAACAGCAGCGGATGTTGATGCCAAAAAATTATCAGCCCAAACGCCTGGTTTTGCCGGTGCCGAAATTGCCAACGTTTGCAACGAAGCTGCTTTAATTGCTGCGCGTAAAAACAAAGAAGCAGTTGATATGCAGGATTTCCAAGACGCTGTTGACCGTGTAATTGGCGGATTGGAAAAGAAAAACAAAATTATTTCTCCTGAAGAAAAACGTATTGTTGCTTTCCACGAAGCTGGCCACGCCATTGCAGGCTGGTTTTTGGAACACGCTGATCCTTTGGTTAAAGTTTCGATCGTTCCGCGCGGTGTTGCCGCTTTGGGTTATGCGCAATATCTGCCAAAAGAACAGTTTTTGTACACCACCGAGCAATTGCTTGACGGACTTTGCATGACGATGGGCGGACGTGTTGCTGAAGATATTGTTTTCAACAAAATATCAACTGGTGCGCAAAACGATCTGGAGCGCATTACCAAACTTTCTTATGCCATGGTTAGCATTTATGGCATGAATGATAAAGTTGGAAATGTGTCTTTTAACGATACGCAAGGCGAATACCAGTTTAACAAACCTTATTCTGAAAAAACATCAGAACTGATTGACAATGAAGTTCGTAGCCTGATTAATAATGTTTACCAGCGTACTAAAAACCTATTGACCGAAAAACGGGAAGGTTTGGACAGGCTGGCCAATAAGTTGCTCGAAAAAGAAATTTTGTTTCAGTCTGATTTAGAGGAAATATTAGGCAAACGCCCTTTTGAAACCCGTACCACTTATGATGAGTTTGTGAACGGCGAAGAACCGTCATCAAACTTAGAACCCGTTGCACAAAACTTAGTGCACGAAGGTGTTAGCGACCACTCCGGAACCTTTGAAAGAAACCCCGAAGAAACCGATGCCAAAACGAAAAAAGATTAAAAACTTTTAGTCAATTTTAAGCCACTATGTAACCACATAGTGGCTTTTATTTTGCTTATGAAAGACAGCACAACACCAAAAGAACAACTGCTCAAGAAAATCCGAAAGGCTTTGCTGGAAAAACGCGACAACCCGTACCCGCAACTGGAAGATTTGCCTTTGTATGCGCCGCAGGACGATTTGCTGGAAGTGTTGTTTGCCGAACAGTTTACGGCTGTTTCCGGTCAGTTTATTTTTTGTGAAGACGAGATTGACTTCATCGAAAACCTGCTCACACTGGCCGAACAACGCAACTGGCACAAAATCTATTGCTGGGAAAAATACCTGCAAAATATCTTAAAAACCTACGATTATCCGTATTTTGAAACCGATAAAGATTTTAAACAAGCTGAAGTTGGCTTGACTTTATGCGATGCCTTAATCGCCCGAAACGGCAGTATTTTGATAACCAACGGCAATGCGGCAGGCAGAAGGCTGAGCATTTATCCGCACCAGCATATTGTTCTGGCTTACACTTCGCAATTGGTTTTGGATTTGAAGGATGGTTTTAAACTGTTGAAAGATAAGTATAAAAACAACATGCCTTCCATGATTACAACCATTACCGGCCCAAGCCGTACCGCTGACATCGAAAAAACGCTGGTATTAGGCGCACACGGGCCAAAAGAACTTTTTGTTTTTTTGTTGGATGATTTACAGGCATAAAAGAAGCAGTCATAGAGCAGATGGTTGATAGTTAATGGTTAATAGCTTATGACCAGCCCAAATTTATAGGGATAAAAGAAGCATAATAATTTATCAATGCTTCTTTTACCCATACTTTTTTATTGTTTTTATTGTTGATTTTGCTACTTTTTTTAGCATTTTTGTTGAATGGATCAGCAGGAAAACAACGGTTATTTTAAAGGCCGCGGCGCGCAGTTAAACACGCACAACAAGTTTTTAAACAACAAATACGTCCGCGATTTTGAAGAAGGTTTGGACGAACTAATGCTCGAAAACAGCAAAACGCAGTATTTTGACGAAACGCCGAAATCTATCGTCAGCGAATCCAACAGCCCCGATTTGTCTTTTATGCACTCCATCAACCCGTACCAGGGCTGCGAACACGGCTGCATTTATTGCTACGCCCGCAACTCGCACGAATATTATGGTTTTAGCGCCGGTTTGGATTTCGAACGAAAAATTATTGT
Organism: uncultured Sphingobacteriaceae bacterium; assembly: GCA_964244955.1. Classification (GTDB taxonomy): domain Bacteria; phylum Bacteroidota; class Bacteroidia; order Sphingobacteriales; family Sphingobacteriaceae; genus Mucilaginibacter_A. The sequence continues at coordinate 89,433 of CAXTKQ010000003.1, forward strand.
TAAACACAACGCCGCTAAATTGCTCGAAACTTACCTCAACAAAAAAAACTATCAACCGGCCGTAATTGTACTTTCCGGCAATACCGATTGCTACCAGCCCATCGAAAAAAAGCTGAAAATAACGCGCGAATTGTTGGAAGTTTTTTTAAAATATAAGCATCCGGTCAGCATCATCACCAAAAATAATTTGATTTTGCGCGATATAGATTTAATTGCTGCTTTGGCCAAACTTGATCTTATTCATGTCAACATTTCCATCACTTCTTTGTCCGAAGAACTTCGGCAGAAATTAGAACCACGCACGGTAACCGCTGCGGGAAGGTTAAACGTCATCAAAAAACTTTCGGAAGTTGGCGTGCCGGTACGGGTGATGGTTGCCCCTATTATTCCCGGTTTAAACAGCCACGAAATTACGGATATTAT
>CAXTKQ010000004.1:0-13372 GCA_964244955.1 uncultured Sphingobacteriaceae bacterium
CACCATCAGTTTTCAGGCGGTAAAAGCAGCATTGGCCAATCCGGTAAAGAGTTTGCGAAGTGAATGAGGAAAAGCTGTTAGCTATCGGCTTTCAGCAGTCAGCGACTTGCAAATTGCTGCACCTGAAACCTAACAACTTGCACCAAAAAATTATCGGTAAAAGAAGCATAAACTTCATACCTCAAACCTGATACCTAATTTAAAAACGAATACAATGATTAAGAACCATCTAAAAATTGCCTGGCGCAATTTTTACAAGCAAAAGTTTTACACCGGCATTAATGTTTTTGGTTTGGCTTTGGGCATCAGTTGTACCATAATGCTGTTTTTGTTTATCACTTTTCATTTAAGTTTTGATCGTTATCATGCCCATGCCAAGCGTATTTTTAGGCTCGTTACTGAATTGCATATTCCTGATGGCAGTATCGAGTACGACCAAGGTTCGCCATATCTACTTGGGCAATTAATTAAACGAAATGCCGCGGTTGCAAACGAAACTTCTTTATTAAGCAAACGTAGCTTTACCGTGGCTGTGCAGAAAAACCAGGATAAACAAAGCCTTTTTTATGAGTTTGAAAATGTGGCTTTTACGGATAACAATTGGTTTAAAATCTTCACTTACCAATGGCAAGCCGGAAACCCGTCAACAGCTTTAAGTAATCCTTTTCAAGCAGTTATCACCTCAACCTTGGCTAAAAAGTATTTTAATACGGATGATGCTGTCGGCAAAACCATCCTTGTTGAAAACAAGTACAACTTTACAATCACAGGCGTTTTACACGATAATCCAACCAATACAGATGTGCAGGCTAATCTTTTTCTTTCTATCACTTCTGCACAAACTATGTCTCTGGAACCTAAAACGCTTTGGACTGATATTAGCTTTATTTCTTCTAAAAACTACACTTATGTTTTGCTCAACAATGAAAGTGCAAGTAAACAAGTTGACCAGGACATAAAGATGATTTTAAAAAACAATTATAAATATTTTTCCTATTTGGACTTCCATTTACAATCACTAAAAGACATTCATTTTGACGGCCGATATAGCGGTAAAATTTCGAAACCTTTATTATTGATATTGGCTCTGGTTGGCTTTGCATTGATCCTGATTGCATGCGTTAATTTTGTTAACATGGCAATGGCCCAAAGTTTAACCCGGGCAAAAGAAATAGCCACGCGGAAAGTTTTGGGCAGCAGCCGGAAAGCTATTTTCTGGCAGTTCATCACCGAAACTACTTATGTTGCTTTAACGGCTGCTTCGATTGCTTTGCTGGCCGTCATACTGTTTTTGCCCACCTTAAATAGTTGGCTGCAATTGCCATTGGCAATTAACTTTAACGCTTTGCTGTTTCTGGCCGCATTGCTGCTGGTAATTGTGTTTTCGGCAGGTTTTTATCCGGCGGTAATATTGAGCAATTTTAAACCGGTGGATGCTTTAAAAAATAAGATCGGCAGTAACAATTTTTCCTCCAAAATGTCGCGCCAGGTTTTAATTGTTGTTCAAAATATCATCGCCCAAACCCTGATCGTTTGCACCGTCATCATTATTTTACAAGTTCGATTTCTAAAAAATATTGATCTGGGCTTTAATAAAGATGCTGTAATTATGGTGCCTATGCCGGATCATTCGCCGGCAAAACTTGCCTATTTTCGAAATCAGTTAAGCAGTTATGCTGGTATTAAAAGCCTTACTTTTTGTTATAAACCACCTTCTGCCTTAACGCAGCCAGGTGGCAGCATTCGTTATGATGGCCGGGAATGGGAAAAATTTACGGTAAGCAGCATTGTTGGAGATCAGGATTATATCAAAACATTTGGTTTAAAATTGCTTGCCGGCCGTAATCTTTATCCTGCGGATTCTAACAGTTATATTGTTAATCAGCAGGTACTTCAAAAACTAAACATTAAAACACCGGAACAAGCAATTGGGCACAAGCTAACCGCCGGAGAGTTTAGCGATGAAGTTGGGACGATAGTTGGCGTGGTAAAAGATTTTAATATCCAGCCCTTAAATACGGCAATTGCACCGGCATTAATAGCGCCAAAACCAGAATATTACGAGTTTGCGGCGGTAAAGATTGCCGGAGTTCAGCAACAAAATTCTATAGAAACAATCCGGCAAAAATGGAAACAAACTTTTCCGCAAAATGCCTTCGAATATCATTTTTTAGACGAGCAATTAGCAGCTTTTTACCAGAAAGAAGAAATGATTGGCAAGTTGATTACTGCCGGAACGATAGTAGCTATTGTAATCAGTTGCCTGGGACTTTTAGGTTTGATTTCGTTGATGACGGTACAACGCACCAAAGAGATCGGGATACGGAAAGTGCTTGGCGCCACGGTGAGCAGTATTGTTGCGTTGATATCCAAAGATTTTGTAAAACTTATTGCCGCTGCAGTTCTCGTTAGTTCGCCTTTTGCCTGGCTGTTAATGAGCCGTTGGCTGCAAAACTTTGCTTACCGTATTAATATTAGCTGGTGGATTTTTGCAGCAGCCGGTGCTTTAGCTATTTTGATTGCTTTAATCACCATCAGTTTTCAGGCGGTAAAAGCAGCATTGGCCAATCCGGTAAAGAGTTTGAGGAGTGAATGAGGAAAAGCTGTTAGCTATCGGCTTTCAGCTATCAGCGACTTGCAAAGCCTCTTACCTGAAACCTCACACCTTATACCAAATATTTAACTATAAAAGAAGCTGACAGCCGATTGCTGACAGCTAAAAGCTTAAAAAAATGATTAAAAACTATTTAAAAATCGCGTTTCGCAATCTGTTTAAACAGAAAATTTACACAGCAATCAACCTGGTTGGCTTAGGCGTAGCAAGTGCCTTCTGCATTTTGGTTTACTGGTATGTAAAGCAGGAAAAATCTTTTGATCAGTTTCATCAAAACGGCAAGCAGCTTTACCGTTTAGAAAGTTCAGACGTGTTTAATTTTGGAAAAGACACGGCGAAAAAAAGCTTTTTCTCTTCTTTAATGGCCGGTGCAGAACAAAAGAACATGCTTATTTCGCCTGTCATGCTTGCTTCCGATCTGCAAAAAGCATTTCCGGAAATCGCAACAACGGTCCGCATTCAGCCGGCATATAGTCCGGTTGTTCGTATTAATAACCAAAGCTTTAAGGAAAAAGACGATAATGTTGCTTACGTTGACAACAACTTTTTTACCATTTTCAATTTTCCGCTTTCAAAAGGAAACGCGAAAGACGTATTAAATCAAAAAAACAATGTGGTATTAAGCGAAAAGGTAGCTGCAAAATATTTCGGCCATGCTAACCCAATCGGTAAAACAATTGCTTTCCCAAATGACAATAACACACTTTATACCGTAAGTGGTATTGCAAAAGATTTTCCTGCCAACTCCAGCTTTCAATTTGATTTGTTGATACCAAGGGAAGGCGACCCTAATTATCAAAACAGTGTTTCGCAGGGTAAAAACTCGTACAGCGATCAAATACTAATTCAATTAAAAAAGGGTACGAACATAAGCCTTTTCCAGAAAAAGCTCGATAAGTTTGGTAAAGATTACTACAGAGCCGGATTGAAAGAGATGGCAGCCAATGGCGGTGGCGTTACACCAGAAAGCTTTCATTTAACCATCCGCCCTTTTGTAGAAGCGCATTACAACAAAAGCGAAGGCTGGGGGCATTACACCGATTTAAAGAACATTTATCAGCTTTGCTGCCTCGCAGTTGTGATTTTACTCATTGCCTGCCTTAACTATGTGCTGCTTACGTTAACCAGTGCCATTACCCGATCACAGGAAGTAGGCATCCGAAAAACCATTGGGGCAGACCGTAAACAAATTGTGTTTTTGTTTTGGATAGAAACACAAGTGCTGGCCATCCTGGCTGTTATTACCGGTTTTGTGTTGGCAGCAATTTGTCTTCCGCTTTTTAGCAGCCTGATAGGCACAAACCTTCAACTAAAATACTTCTCCCTGCCCGAAATGGTATTGCTGCTGCTTGCCCTAGCTTTTGTACTTGGTTTGCTGGCCGGCATTTACCCGGCACTCATCCTTTCCGGGTTAAAGCCATTAAATATGTTGAGGAGTTTTTCAACATATAAATTAAATCCGGTGCTGTCGAAAGTTTTGGTTGTGGTACAATTTACCGTTTGCATTGTGCTTGTTATTTCGGCACTCGCCATCAACAAACAAATGCGTTTTTTGAATGAAACAGATTTGGGTTTTGATAAAGACCAAGTGGTGATCCTGCAAAGTCCTTTTGGATTTGAACAAAAGCAGCAAGCTTTCGAGTTGAAAGAACGTTTAGCCAATTTTGCTGCAACAGAACCTGCTATTCAAAACTTCACGACCACATCGTTTCCCTATCAAGGTTATAACAGAAACGGGCATTTAATTAACGGCGAACGGGTAATGCTTCAAGAATTTAGAATTGATTATAGTTATTTGCCGTTTTGTAAAATACCAATTGTTAAGGGTCGAAATTTTTCTCCGTTGATTGCAAGTGATAGTGCCCGGTTTAAAATTCCGGAGTCTCAGCAAATCAAAATGAATTCAACTGTCGGACAAGCGGTAATCGTTAATGAAACATTATATAAAATGCTGGGACAACCCGCCCTTAACCAAATAAACCGGGAAATGGGTGCCGTTATAATTGGTGTTTGTAAAGATTACCATACGGACGATTTGACGAAGAAAATTGAACCGGCTTATCACCGCATCAGCACTGATTATATTGGTTTTTACTGGTTTAAAATTAAACCCGGACAAAGCATCCCCAAAACGATGGACAAGATCAGAGCCAATTGGAGCAAACTTACCGGCAATGCTCTTTTTAGCTATACTTTTTTGGATGAAACCGTAGCAAAGCAATATGAAGCCTACCAACGTTGGATGCAGGTGATTACTGTTTCATCCCTGCTGGCTATTTTGGTAGCATGTTTGGGTTTGTTTGGACTTTCGGGGATTACCGCTGTAAACCGGACGAAAGAAATCGGCATCCGAAAAGTGCTTGGCGCATCGTTAAGCAACCTGTTTTTTCTATTAAACAAAAGCACCTTTTTGCTTGCTGCTGTCGCTTTTGTTGTCGCCGTTCCCATCTCTTTGTATTTAATCAAGCAATGGCTGGAAAACTTTGCTTACCGAACCGAAATCAGTTGGACTATCTTTGTTTTGGCAGGCACTATTAGTGTGTTTGCAGCTATCGTTGCCGTTAGTTTTCATACGGTAAAAGCAGCACTGGCAAACCCTGTTAAGAGTTTAAGGAGTGAATGAGAAGGAAGCTGTCGGCAATCAGCTTTCAGCTATCAGCAACTTTGCAAAACCTCGTACCTGACACCTCGTACCTCCCACCAAAAAAGTATCGATAAAAGAAGCATCAGCTAAAAAACTAAAACCATGTTTAAAAACTACATCAAAATCGCCTGGCGAAACATCATCAAAAACCGTGTTTTTTCACTGGTGAATATTATCGGTTTATCAACCGGTATTGCTTTTACGCTACTGATTGGCGCTTACGTTTGTGGCGAATTACAGGTGAACCGACAATTGAAAAATGCCGACCGGCAGTATATTTTGCAAAGTAAATGGAAAGACCCAAACATGGGTTTTGAGTTGGCTACTTTGGCAGGATTGCCGAAAGCTTTAAAAACAGATTATCCAAACCTGGTAGCCAATTATTACCATTGGGACGGCGTAACGTCAACCATATCAAAAGGCGAAAAACATTTTCGGGAACATATCCAAATTGGCGACAGTACTTTGCTTACTATGTATGGTTTTCGTTTGTTGCATGGCGATGCGCATACTGTTTTTACCGACCCTTTTTCGGTAGTGGTTACGGCAACTAAAGCCATCAAATATTTTGGAAAAACAGATGTAGTTGGACAATCTCTTGTCATCGAAAACTTCTCCGGGTCGAAACATAGTTTTACTATTTCCGGTGTATTAAAAGAAGCAGACAAAAATTCTGTTCTCAACCTAAACGACAACAATAACAACGATTTTTTCCTCCCGGTAAATGCTGCAAAATTTATGGGCAGAACGGTAGATGGCTGGAGCAATACCGGTTTGGTGGGCTACATAGAATTACAGCCCGGCGTAAAACCAGTTGACTTAGAAAAACCAATAAAAAACCTGCTCAGGAAAAATACAATAGTTCAAATTCAACAAAACTTAACGCCTTATTTGGTTCCTTTAAAAACTTATTACTTATCGGCCAATAATGGTGTGGTAAAAAAGATGTTGTACACGTTATCTTCCATTTCGCTTTTCATTTTGCTGATGGCTGTCGTCAATTTTATCAATATGTGTATCAGCCAATCTTCTGCGCGAATGAAAGAAATGGGCATCCGCAAAGTTTTGGGCGGGATGAAAAAGCAATTGGTTTGGCAGTTCCTGATCGAATCTACTTTACTGGTTTTGCTGGCTACAGTTTTTGCATTAATCATTTACACCATTGCAAGGCCGTTTTTTAATGATGTTTTAGGGAAAGAAATTCTAAGCCTTTTTGCCTTCCCGGCTTACTTTTTTCTGATACCTTTTTTATTGGCGCTTTTTATAGGTTTACTATCAGGCATTTATCCGGCTTTTGTTTTGGCCTCTTTAAAATCGGTTGATTCTTTAAAAGGAAAAGTAAGTTCGGTTAAAGAAAGTGTTTTTATGCGGAAATCATTAGTCGCATTTCAGTTTGCGATTGCGGTTATCGTTTTTGTCGGCGCGATTATTATCTCACAACAGGTAAAACTTTTCTTTAGCAAAAATTTAGGGTACGATAAAGATTACGTGGTTTACGCTTCCGTTCCGAGGGATTGGTCGCGCAAAGGCGTACAGAAGATGGAGCAGATACGCGAGCAGTTGGCACAAATGCCTGAAATAAGCAACGTTTCGCTTTCCTGGGAAATACCAGATGGTATGAATGGCAGCTCAATGCAAGTTTACAAGTTAAGTGCCGATTCTACGCAAGGCGTAATTTCACAAGCCTTGGGTACGGATAATAAATTTGCTGCTACTTATGGTATTCCACTTAAAGCTGGTAAGTTTTTCACCGATTTTTATGCACCTGGCGATTCTGCAAAAGTGGTGATCAACGAAACGCAATCGAAAGCTTTAGGTTGGAAAGACCCGCAAATGGCAATCGGACAGCAAATCCGCATCACCGGAAATCAAAATCTGTTTACCGTTTGCGGTGTTACTGCCGATTTTCATTTTGGTTCCATGCAACAAAAAATTCAACCGGTTACTTTTATCAACGTTAACTTTTCTAATTTTTATCGTTATTTTTCCATTAAGTTAAAGCCTGGAAATATGCAGCAAAACTTGGAAGCCGTGCAAAAGAAATGGGCAATCTTGCTGCCTAATGCACCTTTTGAATACAATTTTATGGATGATGCGCTGCAAAAATTATATCAAACCGAAATCCAGTTGCAAAAAGCATCTTACCTGGCAACTGCTTTGGCCATTATTATTGTTTTATTGGGGATTTTAGGGTTGATTGCACAAAGCATCCAAAAGCGGACAAAAGAAATCGGGATCAGAAAAGTATTAGGTTCATCGGTCGCCGGTATTATCTTTCTGTTTTTAAAAGACTTTTTAGGAACCATACTACTGGCAGGAATTATAGCTTGCCCGATTGCTTTTTTTATCATGCAAAAATGGTTGAGCGATTATGTTTACCGGATCACAATTACTGCAAATCCGTTTTTGATCGCTATTGCTTTGCTTACGTTGGTTACCGCGGTTTTAATTGCAATACAAACCGTAAAAGCTGCCCTTGCCAATCCGGTAAAAAGCTTGAGAAGTGAATAGGTTTGGGGTAATAGGTATCAGGTTTTAGGAACTTGCAAATTCTCTTACCTGAAACCTTATACCTCGTACCAAAAAATATACCGATAAAAGAAGCATTAGCAATTAACTTTGAGGCATTGGCAATTTGCAAAGCCTCATACCTGAAACCTCATACCTCACACAAAAAAATACCGATAAAAAAAGCATTGGCTAATCTGGTGGTAAACTTGATTTCAATATAAAACAAAGAAGCCATCAACAATCAGTATCATGCTTTTAAAATTGGCATTTAACTGATTGCCGATGGCTTAAAGAGCTATCAACTAAATCTTCCTATTTAAACATACCGCCCAACATGCCGCCAAGGCCGCCGCTGCCGCCTGAAAAAGCGCTGGTCATGCTATCTTGGGTAATGCTGGAGTCGTTTGGATCGTTTGCTTTGTTGGCAAATTTTTGCAGCAAACCTGGTAAAGCTGCGGCAATAGCACCGGTTGCCAATGGCGGCAAACCAAATTTTGTGCCTAAGCTTCCTACCAAACCGCCTTCTATTGCGCTGGTGATCGGACTTCCGGAACCAATTCCGCCTGACAACATCGACATTAAACCACCGGCACCGCCTGCACTCGATGCCTGGTTTTGCAACCCGTTGGCTACATGGCTTGCAATTTCCTGATGAACGGCATCTTCTTGCCCTGCTGGTATGGCAGATGAAAGTTCTGGGTTGCTGCCCATATGGTCTTTAACTAAATTTAATATTTGATCGAACATGATTTTGAGTTTTTAAAATGAAATTATCCTTAATAATTATTGTTTTAATACCAATGCTTCTTTTATCATACAAAAATCGCCAACTGTAATAGCTGGCGATCTTGTTGATAATAACATTATACTTTCTTATAAAAAAGTATCTCCGCTTTCTTCATTAGAAAGCTTTGTTGATTTATTGGTCAGTTTTGTCGAATCCTCTGTAAAGTTTTCGGTTTCAACTTCCGTTTTCCGAACGGTTCCTTGCACGGTTTCGTCCCTTTCTTCCACTTCTTTTTCCAAAGAAACCTCACCGGTGACAAATGCTTCTTTGCTTACTACCGGTACTTCGGCATATTCTTTCATCTCGATGGTCCCTTCTTTAAAAGTTTCCAAATCGGCTGCTGTTGCAGGGCGGTTTATAGGGGTTTCTTCTACACGTACATGCTCAGAACGCAGGTTTACGTTTTCCTGTACGTTTTCTTGCACTACACGGCTTTTTAAGCGCACACCGCCTGTTTCCACTTCCCGTTTGCCAACTTCCATTTTTTCTTCAATTACCGGGATAGAAGTGGTGGTTTGATCAGCAGCGCCTTTCTGGCGGCGGCCATAGAAATTAGCATCGTTAAAGTGTTCATGCTGATAAAAATCCTCTTTTCCGGTCAATGCTGCTGCACCGGCTGCCACTGCACCCCCGCTCAAAATGTTTCTTATCGTGCTTTCTGTTTCAGAGGTGATGTTTCCTTTTTCGTAAGCAGGAAGCTGGTTTAACTGCGCAGCAGTTATAGATGATAAAATTACATCGTCATCTTTTTCGTGCAGTTCTGCCAAACCAATTGGAATCAATACCTTTTTATCTTCGGTAAGGTCCAATTCGTTATCGTCCTGATCCACTACAAGATAAACAACTTTGTCATTATTTGGGTTGAAGATCAAATCGTCCACATCGCCAATTTGTTTTCCTTGTGCATCTTTTACGTCCCAACCTTTGATGTTTGGTTGTCCGTCTGCAATTTCAAAATCACTTCCGCTTAATGCCAATAATTGTGCATTTGAGCCATATTCGTTAGTTGCCATAATAATTCAATTTAAAATTTAAAAAATGGTTTATTTAGTTCCGGCAGGTTTGGCTGGTGCTGCCACAATGGCTACACTACGGTTTTGCTGTCTGCCTTCTGGTGTTGCGTTTGAAGCTACCGGGTTGCTTGCCCCGAAAGATTTTACCGCAATGCTTTGATCTGCAATTGCCCCGTTTTTAACAAACCAGTTACGCACTGCCTCTGCACGTTCTGCACCCAATTGTTTGTTGTGGCTTGCAGTTCCGGTAGAATCGGTATGGCCATAAACCGTAATGTTGGCACCTTTGAAACGTTTGCTTAAAGAAGCTGCAATCATTTTTAACTGGGTTTGGGCACTGCTTTTAATCGTGCTTTTGTCTGTATCAAACAAAATATCTTCGCCTAAACCATAAATGCTATAATTGTTGTTGCCACGCACACTGATGCTTGTATCCGTGATTTCCTGATAGTTTGCTTTTGGCGAGTTAAAATCAATTTGACTGGAATCCGCCGGCGTTGTAGTTGCAACAGCTTTGTTAGAAGTAGCATCGGTACTGTTGCTTGCGGTAGAATCCTGATTGGTGCCTGTACCGGTTTTGTTGTTACAGCCTTTTAAGAAGAAGAATAATAAGCCAAGTAAGATAAGTAATAACAACACCCAGATCCACCAGGAATTATTTTTTTTGGGTTGTACGTTTAATTCAGCCATGATTAATAATTGTTTAGGTTAAAGATTTAAAAAATAAAGCGCCAGCATAATTACTGGCTGGCGCTTTAAACAAGCTTTTGCTTTTGTTAAGTTTATTTATAAAAACCGTCTTTATCTGTTCCGGTTGAAGTGCTTCCGCTATTTAAGCCGGAAGAAACATTGCTGCTTTGATTGGTTATCGTAGCATCTTTGCTGGTCACATTTTCTGTGTCAACTTCAGTTTTGCGTACGGTGCCTTGTACGGTTTCGCTGTTTTCCTGTACTTCTTTTTCTAATGAAACTTCGCCGGTTACATAAGCTTCTTTGCCTACAACCGGTACTTCTGCATGCTCTGTCATTTCGATAGTTGCATCTTTAAAATTAGCCAGGTCAGCTTCTGTTGCCGGGCGGCTAACGTTTGTACGTGCCACATGTACACGCTCAGAACGTAAACGTACGTTTTCTTGTACGGCTTGTTCTACAATCCTGCTGCGCAAACGCACACCGCCTGTTTCTACTTCGCGTTTTCCAACCTGCATTCTTTCTTCAATAATTTTGATAGAATCTGCATCGTTGGTATTTCTGGTTGTGCCAGTAGCAGCAGTGTTGCCGCTTCTGTACTGTTCTGCACGGTCGTCAACGTCAATTGCACCAAAATTGTCTAAAATACGGGCTGCTGATTCTGCTTCGTCGGCAGATTTAGCATGTACCGTAACGATTGAGCCTTTGCTGCCTACTTCGGTAAATTTGCTGGCATCGTCGCCTGTTCCAAATAAGTTGCTGAAAAAGCCACTTACACCGCTATGCGAATCGTCATCCTGGTCTGAATAGCCGGTTGAAGTAGTTGTTGAACTGTTTTCGGTTTGTGCGCGGGAGGAAATGTCAACATTTTCTCTGCTAAAACCATTGCTTACAAGGTGATTAACTGCTTCTTGAGCTTCACTTGTATAATCGAAAATTCCAATTACTGTTTGTGACATGATTACTGATTTTTAGTTTAATTAATTATTATTGATTTGGTATAGTGTTATTTAAGTCCGTCCGGTATACTTCAACCTCTTCTTTACGAAGGGTTTCATTTACCGTGGTTGTAGAAACAATTTGTTTTTTGGTCAGATGAAGTTCTTCAACCACCATCAGCCGCTTTTCAACCACCAATACTTCTTTTACCACCGAAATTATGGTGGTATCGCCCTCGTACCGGATGGCTGGCGCAGTTTCTACATATTGGTTGACAGGTATGCGTTCAATTTCAACTTCGTCATGCATTACGGCTATATCCTGGCTTACTTCGTGAGAAACAACCCTTTTATGCAACTGTACCGTGCCGGTTTCAACTTGTTTTATTCCAATTTGCAAGCGTTCTTCTAAAATTGGGATTTTTGAAGTTGTCAATTCCTGCCCTTCCGCCTTTTGCTGATTGGCCTGATCGTCAAACTGGGTAATGCTGTTCATGGTGATGTCTTTATTTTTTGAATTAGAAAAAATATATTTCCTAATTCACAATCACTTAAAGAAATACCAAAGAAATTTGTTTTATTTAATTAAGAAAGCACTAACCCTTTTTTTAAGATATTTATAAATTTTAGGAATAATTTTAACTTTTATACAGGTTTTAAGTTCAAAAAATTATCATTTTAAAATACCAATGCAAGTAATTTTTATTATTTTTTCAATAAAAAAAATAAAAGCCCAATCTTGTGTTGTCCGTTCTTTATCGGTTAATAATGCTGCCGCAACGGGTTTTTGCACTTGTAAAAAGCAAAAAAAACAATCAAAAAGGACAAAAAATAAAATTGTATAAGAAACAAAGAAAGCGGACACAAAACCGCTTTTTTATTGATTTGCCGATTAAGATCAGGTTTACTGTTTTGGGTTTTTGTTCATTTTGTAACGCATGTCCGGCTTGCCAGCTTTTGTCATTGGTACTGGTTTCTGCTTAACCGATCTATTGCCTTTAAACCTTTTATCGGGCGTGCCATCTTTTTTTGTTTGTGCAAAACTGAAGGTAAAGGCCATTAAGGCTACGGTCAGCAAGGTGAGGAATCTTTTCATGGTTTTTTTAATTTTAAAGCAAGGTAAATATTTCTTACAGGAATGTATTGCCTTGATCCAATTTAAATGGCTTTCGCCGGGGCAATGCTTCTTTTACCACCATAAAATCTGTATCAAAACGAAACAGCACGTGTATCGTTACCGAACACTTTGATCTTATAATTTTTTATAACCGCTTGAAAACCAGGTTTTCCTGTTTCTGGTATTGCATTGTCTGTACTTTTGCCGGAAATAAGTTTTTCCAGAAATATTTATAAGCTGTAAACCAAGAAAAATGATCGAACTAAAACATATTTATAAATGGGTTTCTACCGGTATAAACCGTACTTTTTTATTAAAAGATATTAACCTAACCATCAACGAAGGCGAATTTGTCTCGATCATGGGGCCGTCCGGTTCCGGGAAATCAACTTTGCTGCACATTTTGGGGATGATTGACGAACCATCCGAAGGCGAATACCTGTTTATGGAGCAATCGGTTTTTAAGCTGAAGGAAAAGCAGCGTTCGGCCTTGTACAAACAGCACATCGGATTTGTGTTTCAGGCTTACCATCTGATTGATGAGCTGACGGTTTACGAAAACATCGAAACGCCACTGATTTACCAGGACATGAAATCTTCGGAACGAAAATCCATTGTAGCCGATATTTTGGACCGTTTTCAAATTGTCGGGAAAAAAGACCTGTTCCCCAACCAGCTTTCGGGCGGGCAACAGCAATTGGTGGGCATTGCGCGTGCTTTGGCCGCAAACCCAAAAGTGATTTTGGCCGATGAACCGACCGGAAACCTCAACTCGAAACAAGCCGAAGAAATTATGGAACTGTTTAAAACGCTGAACCAGCAAGGCGTAACGATTGTGCAGGTAACACATTCCGAAAAAAATGCGGCTTATGGTTCTCGCATTATCAATTTGCTGGATGGAAGGATTGAGTAAAGCGAGGAGCTTTCAGCAATCAGCTATCAGCAGTCAGCTTCTTGCAAAGCGGATAACTTATCAAACATAAAATATATAAAACTATGCAAAAGCTGAAGGCTGATAGCTGACAGTTGAAAAACTAACCCAACATAAAAGTAACCAC